>JBBSRF010000038.1:0-12831 GCA_038243335.1 Sphingobacteriales bacterium | reverse complement strand
GAAGTTTAAAGAAATAGATAATTATTAAGCTAGTTCGAATGATTTGCAATCAGATATGAAAATAATTATAAAAAATTTACGCGTATTGATTCTAAAGTAGCAAGTATAATTGTATCTTTAAACGTTTTTTGTATTACAACATTATTAAACATAAAATAAACCTATCATTAATGAAAACTTTTTTAAAGATTACACTTTCTTTCTTTGTATTACTAAGCGTCAATGCCAATGCACAAGAAACAATTATTCCTGAAATAAAATATGCTGACCTAGAAAAGTACATTTCATTGGCGAAGCAAAATTTTCCAAGAGCTAAAGTTTATGAAGCTCAAAAAGAATCAGCTAAAACGGCAGTACCGATGGCAACGCTCTCTTATTTGGATGTTTTTAATGGTTCATATTTTTACAGACCCCAAGATAGAGTGGTCTTGGATCCTATTAATCCCTATAATGTAAATGGATTTCAATTTGGTATAAATGTAAATTTAGGCGCTTTCTTGCAAAAACCCTTTGCGGTTAAAAAAGCTAAAGCTGATGCTAAAGTTGCAGACTTGATGGCTCAAGAATATAATTTAGCCATAGCAGTCGAAGTTAAAAAAAGATATTATGATTATATTCAGGCAATTAGTGTTTTAAAATTAAATACACAAATGGCTCAAGATAATAAAGGTGTTGCTGAAAGTTTAAGAAATAAGTTCGAGAAAAGTGAAATTTCACTTGATGTTTATAATCAATCTAGAATTAATCAATTTAATTCCTATCAGATGAAAATCCAATCAGAGTCAATTTTCTTAAAAGCAAAAGATTCCTTAGAGGAGATCATTGGTGTCAAGTTATCTGATGTAAAATAAAATTCAACAAACATACATGGATATTAAATCATTTTTAAAAGTTGTTGGAAGATATAAATGGGTGCTAATTTTAGTGCCCATTATTGCTATTACGATCACTTATTTTTTAGTTCAAAATTTACCTCAACAATATAGTTCTCAAGTACAAATTTCTACGGGATTACTGGATCCATCTAAAAAAGTGATTACCAATGAAAATACCGACTTTTTTCAAATCAGTCAGCAATTCAGCAGTATTATCGAAAAGCTGAAGATGAAGAAAAACATCAATTTACTTTCCTATAATTTAATGTTGCATGAGCTTGAAAATCCTACAAAACAGTTCAGGAAATATAGTCAAAAATTAGATTCACTTAGAGCAAATCAAAAGCAGGAAGTCATAGTTCTTTTGAAAGAAAAGTTAGCTGCAAAATCTATTTTAACTTTAGCAGATAATAAAGGTAAATATAAATTGTATGCTTTAACTGAATCTATGGGTTATGGAGAGGAAAGTTTAAGGAAAGAACTAGACATCGTGCATGCAGACAATAGCGATTACATCACTATTGCATATGTTTCGGAAGATCCAGATCTGTCTGCATTTGTAGTGAATACATTAGCTGCTACTTTTATCGTAAATTACAGTAATGAGATTTCATTTAATCAAAACAATTCCATGGGCTTATTGGATTCTGTGATGAAACAGAAGGAAGTTTTAATGAATTCTAAGAACAATGATTTGGCTGCTTTTAAGAGAAATAAGGGGGTGCTAAACTTGGATGAACAATCTGCTACAGTGTATAATCAAATTACAAATTACGAGGTTCAAAGAGCCGAATTAATGCGGAGCATACAATCCAGCCAAGGCGCTCTGTCTGTGATCAATGGGAAACTTTCAGGGAGTGATCCTAACTTTAATGGAAGCAGTCGTGCAGATAATCGAGAAATTGTTCGCTTAAAAAAAGAACGAGAGTCTGCTACGAGTGATTGGGTTGGAGGTGGTTTCAAACCCTCAGATCAAAAAAGAATTGACTCAATTACTAAGATTATTCAAACAAAAAGTAACCAAAATGATGATGAAAATATCGTAGATCCACGTGCTTCAAAACAAAATTTAATAGCCCAGAGGACTGCCTTAGATGTTCAGCTTCAGCAAGCAAAAAGCAGTATTAGTACTGTAGATCAACAATTGTCAATTTTAAGAGCTAGGTATAGTAGTATGGTGCCCTACGATGCTGATATTCAAAATTATCAGAGAGAAGCCGATCTGGCAACTAAAGAGTACATGACCACCTTAGATCAATATCATCAAAATGAAGCTGGGCGAATTTCTGGCTTGCAATTGAAAATTGAACAAATGGGATTGCCAGGAAATCCAGAGCCATCCAAAAAATTGATTTATATGGCGGGTTCAGGTTTCGGAAGTTTTTCTTTATGTCTTGGATTTGTTTTGCTGATATTCTTTATTGACAATAAAATTACCACATCAAGGCAACTTTCCGCGGCTACAAAATTTAATACAATAGGAACGCTGAATAAGATAGAAGGAAACGAAAGAAGTATTCGTGAAATTTGGAATGATAAATCTGGTAATGCTAACTATGAATTTTACCGAGATATGTTAAGGTCACTTAGGTTTGAGATTAGTGAAAAAATGGATGTTGATGGTAGTAAAATACTGGGCATTACTAGCTTGATTGCGCAAGAGGGTAAAACCTTTCTTTGTTATAGTTTAGCTTATGCATTTGCAATGACAGGTAAAAAAGTTTTATTAATTGCAGATGAACTCCCTGTTGTAAAATCAGATAGCAAAGCTTTGGCAGTCAATCAAGATTTTCAGACCTTTTTAATCAAAAAGGTAATCCATACAGAAGACTTGATTACGATAATGAATAAAAGCAATGCAAGGGAATCATTATTGGAACAACAAAACATCAAAAACCTACATGCAGGTTTTGATGTATTGCGTGGTGAATTTGATATGATAATCATAGATGTAAATAATTTACGCGATATTAATATTGCTAAAGAATGGTTATTGTTTACGGAGAAAAATATCTCTGTTTTTGAAGCTGGGAATAGTCTAAATGACAATGATGTAGAGTTAGTTGAATATATTAACAAAATTCCAGGATTTATGGGATGGGTGTTGAATAAAATTCAAATTAAATAGATTGGTTTTACATTCCATTCAAAATGAATATGAAAACAATTTTATTATATGTATTAATAATTTACTGCTTTACTTTTGGAATTTTAGGTCGTGAAATTGGAGGATTGCCTTATGGAGTTCTGATTGAAGCGATAATTGTCATTCTTTGGATTGTGGTTGTTGCAACAACACCTAAGGAATACTGGAAAAGCATTAAAACAGAACTGTTTTATTTGTTTTTGTTCTGGTTCATATATAGTATTTTTCAAGTACTTAATCCTGGCTCTTCAACTAGAGGTTGGTTCCAAGAAATTAGATCTACGGCATTATACCCATTTTTGATCATCCCTTTAGGTTTGCTAGTATTTAGAGAAAACAAACATTTAGATGGTTTTTTAGTGCTAATCATTGTTTTATCAGCTTTAGCGTCTTTGAATGGGATCAAACAGCTTTATATTGGCCCATCAAGCGGTGAGCAATATTTTTTAGATAATGGAGGTTCAACGACGCATATATTATGGGGAAGGTTGAGAGTATTTTCTTTTTACAGCGATGCTGGGCAATTTGGTGCTTCACAAGCGCAAATTGGCTTAATGGCACTCATATTAAGTTTATGTGACATCAAAATGTGGAAAAAGATAATGCTTTTTGCTTGCGCTGCATTAATGATTTACGGTATGCTGATATCGGGGACTAGAGGATCACTTTTTGCCCTTATTATTGGAGTACCAGTAGCCATTTTCCTTAGTAAAAAATTTAAGGTGTTAATTATTGCAGGTTGTTTAGCACTGGGTTTTTTATTTATGTTGAAGTACACTTACATAGGTAATGGTAATTATCAGATTTATCGTTTAAGATCTGCACTCGACCCAAATGACCCTTCGCTAAATGTAAGGCTTAGTACGCAGAGAAACTTGCGTGAATATATGAGTACAAGACCATTTGGAGGAGGTTTAGGGGTAATCGGAGCAAATGGTACCAAATATAACAAAGATAAATACTTGTCAACCGTTCAACCAGATAGTTATTTTGTAAAGGTATGGGCAATGTATGGTATAGTGGGCTTAACCATTTGGCTCTGTATCATGATGTTTATTATGGGCAAATCCTTTGGAATCATCTGGAAACTTAAAGATGGCAATTTAAAGATTAAAATGATTGCTTTGGTTGCTGGCTATGCAGGTATTTTACTCTGTAGTTATGGAAACGAGGTAATCAATACCATGCCATCCTCAATCGTAGTTTATCTTGGTTGGGTATTTGTATTCAATAGTCGTACATTACAGCGATTGCCTAAGAGTAATTTATTAAACTAGTTTTATGCCCTTTGAAATTTTAGCACTTCCTGTACTTATATTTTTTATAATTGGCTTAATCAAAGGGTTAAGAGAAAAAGATTCTGATGTACTTTAATCATAAAAAATGTCTTTAATTACAAAGATTAAGTCTAATCCAAATCTGAAAAAGATTGTGCTTAGGATGTTAATACCTTCTAATGATAATCGACCAAGATTATGGGTGCGCTGGCTTTTAAATCCTTTTAAACACAAAAGAGGAAAAGGTTCAATTGTTCGCTGGAGCACTAGATTAGATGTCTTTCCATTTAATGAGTTTGACTTGGGTAGTGGTTCAGTAATAGAAGATTTTTCAACCATCAATAATGGAGTTGGCAATGTGTTAATTGGTAAGAATAGTATGATCGGCATGGGCTGTGTGATTATTGGACCGGTTGTAGTAGGAAATAATGTAATGCTTGCGCAAAATATTGTCGTTTCAGGATTAAATCACGGTTATGAAGATGTAGATATTCCACCCTCTTTACAAAAGGTTAGCTGTAAGCAAATTATAATAGCAGATGAAGTATGGATTGGGGCAAATTGTGTAATTACCGCAGGGGTAAAGCTAGGAAAGCATTGTGTGATCGGTGCGGGTAGTGTTGTTACTAAAGATATTCCTGCCTTCACCATCGCTGTAGGAAATCCGGCTAAAGTAATCAAAAAGTATAATCAACAATTGGGCTTATGGGAAAAAGTTTCAGCTTAAATAGATGTTATAATGAATGAAATCTTAATTGGTAGAGATATTATTGTTGTTGGCCAGCAAGCTTGGGATACAGAAATAGGTAGCAATTGTAAAAATATCGCTTTAGAGTTTAGTAAAACCAATCGCGTTTTATATGTTAATTCTCCATTAGACCGAATTACGCTCTATCGCAATAGAACAGAGCCTAAGACGAAAAAGAGATTGTCAATCATAAAAGGTAAGGAAGAGGGCTTAGTAAAAATTCAGTCTAAATTGTGGAATTTATATCCAGATTGTATGGTAGAATCTATCAATTGGATCAAATACACAAACTTATTTTCTATTCTTAATTACTTTAACAATAGAAAATTAGCAAAATCAATTCAAAAATCAATTCAAAAATTAGGATTTAAAAATTTTATCTTATTTAATGATAATGAAATTTTCAAAGGATTTTATTTGAATGATTTATTAAAACCAAAAATTAGTATTTACTACGCAAGAGATTATATGATTGCAGTTGACTACTGGAAAAGACACGGAGAAAAGTTAGAACCAAAGTTGATCGCAAAGAACGATATTTGTGTGGCCAACTCTACCTTTTTAGCTGATTATTGTAGGAATTATAATCCGAAGTCATTTTATGTGGGTCAAGGATGTGATCTGGATATTTTTTTTGAAAAGAATATTAATCGTGCGATGTTTAATCTAGATCATATTATAGGTCCAATAATTGGATATGTAGGTGCCTTGCAAAGTATAAGATTAGATATTGCTATTTTGGAACATATTGCTAAAGCAAAACCAGAATGGACTATTGTTTTAGTTGGGCCTGAGGATGATTTCTTTAAAAACAGTAATCTTCATGCTTATAAAAATATAATTTTTTTAGGTATAAAGCCTATAAATGCTCTTCCTGACTATATCAATATTTTTGATGTTTGTATAAACCCTCAATTGGTTAATTTGGTTACCATTGGTAATTACCCCAGAAAAATTGATGAATACTTGGCCATTGGCAAGCCTGTGGTGGCGACCGCTACAAAAGCAATGGAAACATTTGCAGAATTTGTATACTTGGCTAACACAAAAGAAGAGTATATTAAATTGATAGATAAGGCATTGTTGGAAAATTCTAAATTGCTTCAAAAAAAGAGGCGGGACTTTGCATTAAATCATACTTGGGAAAATAGCGTGAAAGATATTTATAGAGCAATTGTTGAACTAGAACTTGATCATTAATTATATGCAAATTTTTCTTTTTCTCTTCATTTTTCTTCAAGTAATCATAGGGTTTAACCTAGTGTTACCTATTTTTCTTTATATCATTTCCTTTTTTAAAAGGAAATTACCCTTTACCCAACCTTTAGCTAAAGCTTACGACTATGCTATAATTGTTACTGCATTTGAACAGACCACGTTATTACCTAGTGTTGTTAATTCTATATTGAAACTGAATTATAGTAATTATATGGTTTATGTAGTTGCAGACAATTGCGATATTTCTGATTTAAATTTTAATTCAGATCAAGTGATCTTACTTAGACCAGAAGAAACGTTAGCTGGCAATACTAAATCTCATTTTTATGCAATAAACAGGTTTGTGAGACCACATGAAATTTTAACGATTATAGATAGTGATAACCTAGTTGATCCAGAATATTTAAATGAATTAAACAAATATTTTAGTCAAAATTATCTTGCAGTACAAGGAGTTAGGAGGGCTAAAAATTTAAATACTGTATATGCATGTCTCGATGCTGCAAGTGATATTTTTTATAGGTTCATCGATAGAAAATTGCTTTTTTCCATAGGTTCATCAGCTGCTTTATCTGGTTCTGGTATGGCATTTAATACAACTTTGTATCAAGAATGCTTAGAAAATTTAGAAATTGAGGGCGCTGGTTTTGATAAAGTGCTTCAGTTAGAAATACAAAATCGAGATTTAAGGGTGGCATTTGCTGAAAAAGCAGTGGTATTTGATGAAAAAACATCAAAGTCAGACCAACTGGTGAAGCAACGTTCTAGATGGATGTTTACATGGTTTAAATATGTAGGAAAAGGTAGTAGATTAATTTTTAAAGGAATTTATAACCTTAGTTGGAATCAATTTATATATGGATTATTTTTTGTTAGGCCACCTTTATTTATTCTTGGTTTATTGTCAATGTCTTTTTTTCTTATTGATCTTGTTTTTTTTCCTGGAATGGCGATATTTTGGTTAGTAGCATTTGTGATGTTTTTATCCAGTTTCTTAACGTCGTTAATCTACTTTAAGGCTCCTAAAGCAATATATAAATCCTTATTTAGTATACCTTTATTTGTTTTCTTTCAGATTGTTTCTGTTATTAAGTCTAAAAATTCCAACAAAATATCAGTAGCTACAGAACATTTTCAAATTATTGACAATAAAGACATTACAAAACCTTAGAATTATATGGGAAAATCTTTAAGAATAGGCATCGAGGTGCAAAGACTTTTTAGACTGAAAAAGCACGGTATGGAGGTTGTTGCACTCGAAATTTTAAAAGAACTTCAAAAACTTGATACTGTTAATCAATATTTCATCTTTGTTAAGGATGATAAGGACTCTGAATGCTTGAAAGAAACTAAAAATTTTAAGACTATTTTAGTGCCAGGTCTAACTTATTTTGATTGGGAGCAAATTCATTTGCCTAAAGCTGTAAAACAGCTGAATCTAGATTTTCTACATTCCACTTGTAACACTTCTGCATTAAAACTTTCTGTGCCTTTAATACTTACTCTTCATGATATTATTTATTTGGAGAAGCTGGATTTTAAGGGAACGATGTATCAAAATTTTGGCAATATATATAGAAGATTAGTTGTACCTAAAGTTGTAAAAAACAGCAAGATTGTGATAACGGTTTCTCACTTTGAAAAAGATGTTATTGGGAGAAAATTGACTTCATCGATCAATAAGTTGGAGGTTATTTACAATGGTGTAAATAAAAAATTCAATCCAGAATATTCATCGGACGTAATTAATGAATTTAAGAATAATCATTTTCTCCCTGACGATTTTATTCTTTTTTTAGGTAATACAGCGCCCAAAAAAAATACGCCTACTTTTATTAGGGCTTATGCAAATTATTGTGAATTAGCTGATGAAATAATTCCTTTAGTTGTTTTAGATTATAAAAAAGAACTTGTCGAAGGAATTTTAGAGGGATTTGGAAAAAAAAATGTGATAAATCATATTGTTTTTCCTGGCTTTATACCTTCAGATGACATGCCTCTAATTTATAATGCCGCCATGTTATTTGTATACCCTTCCTTAAGAGAAAGCTTTGGACTTCCAATACTTGAAGCCATGGGATGTAATACTCCTGTGATAACATCTAATACTTCTTGTATGCCAGAAATTGCTGGTGATGCTGCACTGTTAATATATCCTGAAGACCCAAATGATATTGCAGAAAAAATACATTATATGTTGTCAGATGAAAAACTGAGACAACACTTCTCAGAGTTAGGGATCAAGCGTGCTGCAGAATTTTCATGGAAAAAATCTGCTCAAGATTTGTTGTCAATTTACCTTCAATTATAAAAGATATGAGACCTGTTTGTGTTCCAGATTATATTTTAGTTCATCAAAAGCCAGCGAAATGGTTTTTAGATAAAATTGTAGAGACTAAGTTAAAGTTGACTTCATTAAAAAAAGATAAAATTGAAGTTTCTGTAATTATACCTGCATATAATGAACAGGCTAATATTTTAAGTACAATATCATCAATAGCAAGTACAATAAGTAATTTTAGTATCGAATTAATAATTGTTGATAATAATTCAACTGATTTGACTAAAGATTATATATTAGAAGCGGGAGCTAAATACGTATTCGAAGAAAAACCCGGGGTTGAAAATGCGAGAACTGCTGGATTAAATTACGCTAGTGGTATCTATATAATTAGTGCTGATGCGGATACAATTTACTCTCCTCATTGGATCAATGAACTTATTAAGCCTCTTCAAAATAATGGTAGTATAGCAATTTCATATGGGAAATTTGCATTTACTCCCGTACACTATAATCGATTTACACTTTATATTTATGAAATAATTGGAGAATTTTTCAAGAAGATAAATTCTTTAAAAAAAGATAAAGCAATGTATGTTTATGGGTGTTCTTCAGCATATAGAAGATCACAGGTTATAGCAGTTAATGGTTATGAACATCCAGAAGGAACTAATGAAGATGGTTATCTAGCAGTAAAATTGAGAGATAGGTTTGGGATTATGCATAAAGTAACTAGTAAGAATTCATACGCATGGACATCTAGTAGGAAATTTTTAGCTGATGGTTCATTAATGAGAAGAGTTAAAAATAAGGTTAGTGATTTCTTTCTATAAATTATTATAATAAGTTATTTTAAATTTTGAAAATGAAAATTGTTTTTGGATATTTTGACAATATATTTAGTATTCATTGCTAATGTGTTACCTTTACTTCAACGTTTATAAAAAGAATGGATAGAAGAGTTTCGATAAAGTATGCATTAAGCTTAGGTTTAATAAGTGTTTTTTCTGTTTCAGCATATAAATACTTTACTTTAAATAGAAATTTAAATATTGTATCACTAATCGATAATAAATTATTGATTTCTGAACTTGCTGAAACTATAATACCTGAGACAGATACTCCAGGAGCTAAAAGAGCTGGCGTAGAAAATTATATTATTAACGTCATGACCAATTGTAAAACTAAATTAGAGCAGAATAAATTTCTAAATGGTTTGCAAGATGTTGAAGCGTATTCCTTTAAGAATTTTGGAAAATCTTTTAGTAAATGTAATATGTTGGAAAGAAATAAAGTTTTAATCTACTTTTCAACTAAAGATGATTACTCAGTTGAAGTGATCAATAAAATAAATAAAAAGATTTTCGGTGCAACATTTTTTCTACAATTAAAACAGCTTACTGTTGAAGGTTATTGCCAATCTGAATTGGGGGCAACACAAGGTTTGAGTTATGATCCCATCCCAGTATATTATGAAGCATGTGTTCCAATACAATTGAATCAAAAATCTTGGGCGACAAAATAATCATGAATAATCAAAATAAACTCCATAACACTTATGACGCAATAGTAATTGGCTCTGGAATAAGTGGGGGTTGGGCAGCAATGGAATTGTGCAAAAAAGGGCTTAAAACTTTGCTTTTGGAACGAGGTAGAGATGTGATTCATATTAAAGATTATCCTACAGCTACCCTTGAACCATGGCAATATAAAAATGGTTTCCATAATACCATTGCTGATATTGAAAGTGATCCTATGTTAAGTTTTGTTAGTGATCCATCTACTAGACATTTTTTTGTGGGAGATCAAGAGCAGCCTTATATTCAAGTGAAGCCATTCAATTGGTTTAGAGGTTATCAGGTAGGCGGTCGGTCCTTAACTTGGGGTAGACAGTGCTATCGGTTAAGTGACTTAGATTTCGAGGCGAATAAAACTGATGGAAATGGGGTGGATTGGCCAATTCGATACAAGGATATTGAATCCTGGTATGATTATGTGGAAAATTTTATAGGGGTAAGCGGACAACATGAACAACTTGCTCAATTACCAGACGGACAATTCTTGCCAGCTATGCAATTAAATTGTGTAGAAGAACATTTACGAGACTCTATTAAAAAAAAAGATAAAAGAGTTTTAACCATAGCTAGAGTGGCAAATTTGACCCGTGGTTGGGATAATCGAGGTCCTTGCCTGAATAGAAACTTATGTATACTTGGCTGTCCTTTTGGTGGGTATTTTAGTAGCAATAGTTCAACTATACCAGCAGCAGAAAGCACAGGAAATTTGACCTTAAGACCATTTTCTATTGTTTCAGAAATTTTATATGATGAGGATCTAGGAAAGGCTTCAGGTGTTAAAGTGATTGATGCCAATACCAATGAAACATTGACTTTTAAAGCGAAAATAATTTTTCTGAATGCTTCTACAATTGCTACTGCCGCCATATTATTGAATTCTAAATCTAAAAGATTTCCCAATGGTCTCGGTAATGATAGTGAGCAGGTAGGTCATAATTTAATGGATCACCACAGTTCTGCAGGTGCATCTGGTATTTATGATGGATTTAAAGATAAATATTATAAGGGAAGAAGACCATGTGGTTTTATAATTCCCAGATTTCGCAACCTTATACAAGGAGAAAATTTTAATTTTATTAGAGGTTACAATATTCAAGGTGATGGCGAAAGACAAGGTTGGCAAGACAGAATGCATGAGAATGGTTTTGGAAAAGATTTCAAAAAGAATTTAACTACTCCTGGTTCTTGGACCGTTTGGATGGCGGGGTGGGGGGAATGTCTACCCTATTTTGATAATCAGATTTCACTGGATGAGGATAAAAAAGACAATTGGGGAATGCCTTTAATTAAAATTAACTTTTCTTTTAAGGAAAATGAAGCGCAAATGATGAAAGACATTATGGAAACTTCTGCCCGAATGTTAATTGGTGCAGGTTTTAAAGACGTCAAATCTTTTAACTATAATAGGCCCGGTGGTGATACGGTGCATGAAATGGGTACGGCTAGAATGGGAAGTGACCCTAAAACTTCTGTACTTAATGCACACAATCAAATGCATGCAGTAAAAAATGTCTTTATAACAGATGGCAGCTGTATGACTTCTTCTGCATGCCAAAACCCATCCTTAACTTATATGGCATTAACTGCCCGTGCTTGTGATTTTGCTGTGACTGAACTCAAAAATGGAAGGATTTAGAAATATGGAATTTATATTAATAAAAAAAAATATATTTAATGATTAAAACTATCAAACAAATATTTTCCATTACTAAAAATATGCACTTTCAATCCCTTTTTGCGAATGGATTAATGGCTGTATTTGGCTTGATCACTTTGTCAATTGTTTATAGGACTTTAAAACTTAATGACATTGGCGTCTATATATTTTTCTTAAGCATAATTGGATTAATAGACAACTTAAGGGCTGGATTTTTAACAATTACGATAGTCAAGTTTTTTGCAGGTACTACAACTGAAAGAGCAGAAGAGGTAGCTGGCTCCGCATGGTTATTGTCTTTAATTGTAGCCGCCATATTTTTTTTAATAAATATTCCGACATACTTTCTTTCTAATTATGTAACTGACCAAGGCCTTGCTTTGATTTTAAAATATTTTGCTTTAATTTCTATGGTTACTTTACCATGTTTTATGACAGATTGTATTGTTCAGGCAAAAAAAAGGTTTGATAGAATGTTGTGGTTGAGAATCTTTAATCAAGGGTCTTACACTTTACTCGTATTTACATTAGCATTTTTAGATAAATTAACTTTAACCACATTATTATACACTTATATTGGATCTAATTTTTTTGCCAGTATTATGGTTGTCATTCTGAAGTGGACAATGATGTCTACAATATTTAAAGCAAAAAGAGATACTGTTTTAGAATTGTTTCATTTTGGGAAATACAGCATGGGTACGAATATTAGTTCAAACTTATTTGCAGTTACAAATACTTTCATCATCAATTTTTTGATAGGACCAGCAGCATTGGCTATGTATAATCTCGGAGGTAAGTTGATACAAATAGTAGAAATACCACTAGTTAGCTTTGTGACGAGTGGTATGCCGTTGATTTCAAGTCACTACAATAAAGGAGAAAAAGAAGAGATGATGTATACTTTAAAAAAATTTATAGGCATGCTTTCTGTTGCATTAGTACCTGTTGTAATTATTTCTATTATTTTTGCGAACCCGATTATGCAACTATTAGGCGGTAATAACTTAGTCGGTAATGAAGCAGTAAATCTTTTTCGAATTTTCATGGTT
>JBBSRF010000037.1:0-12833 GCA_038243335.1 Sphingobacteriales bacterium | reverse complement strand
GGTTTTTATGGTACAATTCCTATCCTGCTCAAATTTTTATGGGCGATACAGGGAGTTTAACTATTGGAGGTATAATTGCAGTTTTTGCAATTATGATACGGAAAGAGTTGTTAATTCCTGTTTTATGCGGAGTTTTCTTGATAGAAGTTTTATCAGTAACAATACAAGTTAGTTATTTTAAATACACCAAAAAACGTTTCGGTGAAGGGAAAAGAATATTCTTAATGTCTCCTTTGCACCATCATTATCAGAAAAAGGGATACCATGAAGCTAAAATTGTAACTCGTTTTTGGATTATCGGTATCATGTTGGCCATTATCACATTCGTAACCTTAAAACTACGCTAAAATGGAAAACAAAAGAGTAGTAATTCTAGGTGCAGGAGAAAGCGGTGTGGGTGCAGCAAGATTAGCCCAAATAAATGGTTTTGATGTTTTCGTATCTGATTTTGGTACAATCACAGAACCTTATAAAACAATTTTGCAAGAATTAGAAATCTCTTTTGAGGAGAAACAACATACAGCTGAATTGATTTTAAATGCTGTTGAAGTAATTAAAAGCCCAGGAATTCCATCAAGTGTTCCAATTATTAAAGCAATAATAAAAAATAATATTTCACTAATTTCAGAGATTGAGTTTGCTAAAAGATACACCAAAGCTAAAACCATTTGCATCACTGGTTCAAATGGTAAATCAACCACCAGTTTACTAACTTATCATATTTTAAAAAATGCTGGCTTAAATGTTGGCTTGGCAGGTAATATAGGCCAAAGTTTTGCAGCACAAGTAGCAACTTCTGACTTTGATTGGTATGTGTTAGAAATATCGAGCTTTATGCTGGATGACATGTATGATTTCAGAGCTGATATCGCAGTTTTATTAAATATTACACCAGATCATTTGGATCGGTATGATAATAAAATGGAAAACTATGCTGCATCAAAAATGCGAATTATCCAAAATCAAACTGCAAATGATGTATTTATTTACTGTAATGATGATGAAGAAACACAAAAAGCATTAGAAATTAATGAAGTAAATGCTAAGCAATATTCTTTTTCTATCCTCAAGAAAGTCGCTGCAGGTGCTTATTTAGAAAACCAAACTATACATATTAACCCAAACCCTAAAGAACAATTATCTATGTCAATTTCAGAGTTAGCATTGCAAGGCAAGCACAACATTTACAACTCAATGGCTTCGGGCATAGTTGCTAAAGTTTTAGAGTTACGAAACGAAACTATCCGCGAAAGTATGGGTAATTTTAAAAACATTGAACACCGTTTAGAGTTCGTAGCTAAAATTTCTGATGTGACTTACATCAATGATTCAAAAGCAACAAACGTTAACTCTACATGGTATGCTTTAGAAAGTGTTGGATCTGATGTCGTTTTAATTTTGGGTGGAGTAGATAAAGGAAATGACTATAGTATGCTTAAAGATTTAGTGCGTAGCAAGGTTAAAGCTATAGTGTGTTTGGGTAAGGATAACAAACGTATTCACGAAGCTTTTGAGGATGATGTGGAGATTATAGTTAATACTTTTTCTGCCAGTGAAGCAGTTCAAATTGCTTATCATTTGGCTAAAAAGGGAAATACGGTATTATTATCGCCGGCTTGTGCAAGTTTCGATTTATTTAACAATTACGAAGATAGAGGTAACCAGTTTAAAGCAGCAGTTAAAGAATTATAAGATGTTTAATATCAATTCACTTTTAGAAAGAACAAAAGGAGATCGCTGGATTTGGTTGATTATTATCATGCTGTCTATGATTTCTATTTTGGCCGTATATAGTGCTACTGGAGCTATCGCTTATAAAAAAGGGATAACGGTAGAAAGATATTTGCTTTTTAAACATGTAATTTTTGTTTTTATGGGAATTGCAATGATTTATATTGCTCATTTATTGGATTATAAATATTATGCAGGTATTTCTAAGGTTTTAATGCTCATCACTATACCATTGTTGTTCTATACTGCAATTTTTGGTGCAAACTTAAATAATGCTTCAAGGTGGGTTCAAGTTCCAGTAATTGGTTTAACTTTTCAAACTTCAGATTTAGCAAAATTAGCCTTGATTACATTTTTAGCTAGAATGTTAACTAAAAAACAAGATAATATTAAAGATGTAAAAAATGCATTTTTACCTATTATGGGCTCAGTAGTTGTTGTTTTTGGTTTAATTGCATGGGCAAACTTATCAACTGGATTAATGTTGTTTGGCGTTAGTATATTATTGTTAATTATAGGGCGTATAAGTATAAAGCAAATTGCCATTGTTTGTGCCGCTGGTGCTGTTATGCTTACCTTATTAATTTTTGTTGGGCCAAGGGCAGATACTTGGCAATCTCGTATTAAAACATTTATACATCCAGAAAGACAGTCTTCTGATAAAACATTTCAGTCAGACCATTCAAAAATTGCATTGGCAACTGGAGGGCTTTTTGGCAAAGGACCTGGTAATAGTACTGAGCGTAACTTTTTACCGCATCCATATTCTGATTTTATTTTTGCCATTATTATCGAAGAATATGGAACGATTGGAGGTTTAGCAATAGTAGTGCTTTACTTGGTTTTGCTCTATCGATGCGTTAGAATTGTAGTACGAAGTCCCAAGGCATTTGGAGCATTACTAGCCGCAGGATTAAGCTTTAGTTTAACCATACAAGCCTTTGCAAATATGGCTGTAGCTGTAGGATTAGGCCCGGTAACTGGCGTTCCTTTACCATTAGTGAGTATGGGTGGTACTTCGATGATATTTACAAGTATAGCCTTTGGTATTATTTTAAGTGTGAGCCGAGACGTAGAGGAACATAATGCTAAAATAGAAGAAAAAGTCGTCATAGGTAGTATACCTGAGATGGGATAACACTTAAAGCTAAAAGACTAAAGCTTTATGCAGAATAATAGAATTAATAATAAATAAAATAATAGCTATAAAGCTTTAGACTTTGGTCTTTTCGCTTTAAGCTTAAAAAATTAAAAATGAATAATTTCCCAAAAATTATCATATCTGGAGGTGGCACAGGAGGACATATATTTCCTGCTGTTGCTATCGCCAATGCCTTAAAAAGTATTTCGCCAAATTGCGAAATACTTTTTGTTGGTGCAGAGGGAAGAATGGAAATGGAAAAAGTTCCTGCTGCTGGATATAAAATTGTGGGTTTAAATATAAGTGGAATACAAAGAGGATCTATTTTAAAAAATATAAGTTTGCCTTTTAAAGTTTTTTCTAGTGTAAGCAAGGCGATGAAATTAATAGCAGATTTCAAGCCAGATGCTGTTGTTGGAGTTGGGGGATTTGCATCAGGACCTTTGCTATACGCGGCCAAACTAAAAGGAATTCCTTTTATAATACAAGAGCAAAACTCTTACGCTGGTATAACTAACAAACTTTTAGGTAAAGGCGCTACTAAAATTTGTGTTGCTTTTGATGGGATGGAGCAATTTTTTCCGGCAGAAAAAATATTAAAAACTGGAAACCCTGTCCGATCTAATATTGTTGACATTAAAGGAAAGCATCATGCAGGTGCAGAATTACTAAAATTAGATCCTTTAAAGAAAACTATCTTAGTAACTGGCGGAAGTTTGGGTGCTGGGACTTTAAATAAGAGTATCGAAAAGCATTTACAAGATATTATTGCACAAGATGTGCAGGTAATTTGGCAAACTGGAAAATTTTATTATAATGGTGTATTGGAAAGAGTAGGATTAGACTATCATCCAAATGTTGTCATTTTAGAGTTTTTAAATAAAATGGATTTGGCGTATGCGGCCGCGGATTTAATTATCTCTAGAGCTGGGGCTGGTACAATTGCTGAACTTTGTGTTATACAAAAGCCAGTAATCTTAGTGCCATCACCAAATGTAGCTGAAGATCATCAAACAAAAAATGCTATGGCTTTGGTTAAAAATGATGCCGCAATATTAATTAATGATCGTTCTGCTGAAGACACTTTGGTTGCAGAAGCCTTAAGGTTATTGCAAAATTCAGATCGTTGTAAAGTGTTAAGTGAAAATATTGGTAAAATGGCTTATCAAAATTCTGATATAGTGATTGCGAATGAAGTGTTAAAATTGATAAAGAATTAAAGGTTTAAAGGGAAAAAGCCAAATTATAAATAAAATATAAAATGAGGAGAGAACTTTTAGCTTTAGTCTTTCCAATTAAAGAGTAGAAAAATGGAACTAAGTAAAATAAATAGAGTGTATTTTGTAGGTATCGGTGGTATCGGCATGAGTGCGCTCGCTCGTTATTTTGCTAAACGTGGTATTGTAGTTTGCGGTTACGATAAAACTAGAACTAACCTAACTATCCAATTAGAAAATGAAGGAATTTTGATTTCCTATTTGGATGAAAATTCTACGGTGCCTATTAGTTTTACAGATAATAAACCAGATTCCTTGGTGGTTTATACACCAGCTATTCCTAAAAATTCTAATATTCTAACTCACTTCTCTTCCAATGGATTTAACTTAAAAAAACGATCTGAAGTTCTGGGAATAATCAGTGAAGAAATGTTTTGTATTGCAGTTGCTGGTACACATGGCAAAACTACAACATCATCTATGATTGCGCACATTTTAACTGATACAGGTTTTGGTTGTACTGCATTTTTAGGAGGAATAGCCACTAACTATAACAGTAATGTTTTATATGGAAAAAATAATGTTGTTGTTGTAGAGGCTGATGAGTATGATCGTTCTTTCTTAACCTTGCATCCAGATGTTGCAGTAATTACTTCTATGGATGCTGATCATTTAGATATTTATGGTGATGAAGGTCAATTACATGATTCTTTCAATTTATTCGCTAATCAAATTAAAGAAAATGGCAAGTTATTTGTAAAGGATGGTCTGCCAATGCATGGAATTACCTATAGCGCAAATCCTAATTCTACTTTAAAAGCAGCTAATATTCATGTAGAAAACGGAAACTTTGTTTTCGATTTTAATGATGGATATACAACTATAAAAGATTTGAATTTAGCAATGCCGGGCAAACACAATGTGGAAAATGCAATTGCAGCAATTGGTGTTGCTTTAAGTTTAGGTATACAGTCTAAAAGTATAAAAAAAGCTGTGTCATCTTTTAAAGGTGTTAAAAGAAGATTTGAAACTTTGGTAAATACCCCAACGCATATTTATATTGATGATTACGCACATCATCCGGAAGAATTAAGAGCTTGTTTTGATGCAGTAAGACAATTACATCCTGAAAAGAAATTGACTGTAATTTTTCAACCACATCTATTTACAAGAACTAGAGATTTTGCAGATGAGTTTGCAAAAGTTTTAAGCACAGTAGATGAACTTATTTTATTAGATATTTATCCAGCAAGAGAATTACCAATAAAAGGGATTAATTCGCAGTTTTTGTTAAATAAGATTACCTGCGTTGAAAAAGAATTATGTGGAAAAGATTTGGTGGTAACACGCATCAAAATTAAAAAACCTGAACTACTTTTAACTGTTGGTGCAGGAGATATAGATACTTTAGTAGAACCCCTAAAAAATACCTTGAATAATGCTTAGTAATATTAACTGGAAAGCGATTTTTAAAGGGTTTGCATGGCTTTTTTGCCTTGCAGGGCTGGTTTTTTTAATGAGTTTTATATCCATTAAAAAACAGGATGTAAAATGTACAAAGGTAGAAATACTTATACCTGGTGCAGATAATTTTATCGAAAGAGAAGAGATTGATGCTATTTTAAAGCAGGATCACGGACAGTTAATTGGTCGTGATTTAAATTTGATTAATATTAATGAAATTGAAAAGGCATTAAAAGCTAATCCATATATCGCCTTTGCTAAAATTTATGTAGATATGGATGGTGTAATTAGAATAGAAGTTAAACAACGTCAACCAGTTTTAAGAGTTTTAAATGCAGGTGGACAGGATTTTTATATCGATAAAGTTGGTTTAAAAATGCCTATGTCGCCCAATTTTACTGCTAATGTTTTAGTAGCAACAGGAAACATTTTAGAAGGATATGGTGGTAAAATAGACACTTTATTTACGCCTCTTGCTGCTGATTTATACAAAGCTGCATTATTTTTTAAAAATGATACACTTTGGGATTCTCAAATAGAACAAATGTATGTGAATGAAAAAAATGATATAGAATTGATACCTAGAGTAGGTAATCAGCGTATTATTTTAGGTAGTGCAGATTCATTGGAAACTAAAATGAATAATCTTTTGGCATTTTATAAACAGGCAATGCCAAAAGTTGGATGGAATGCTTATAAAACTATTAATCTTAAATTTACAAATCAGATTGTTTGTGAAAGATATGATTCATCAATAATAAACAAATCTATTAAGCAATTTAAGGTAGATAGTGCAGCATTAACAATACCTTCTGTAGATTCTTTGATAAAAGCTGCTATGAAAGAAGAAGTAAAGAAAATACCACTAACAAATAAAGAGACAATTTTAAAAAAAGAAATAGTAGTTGATAAAGTAAGTGGAAATATTACTAAGATGGAAGTTAAGAAAGAAACACTAACTAATAAAGAGATTAAACCTGTTGTTAAAGAGAAATTAGCAGAAAAACAAACAATTAAACCTGCTGAAAAAACTACTTCGAAACTAAAAAATGATTTACCAGCTAAAAAAATAATAGTTGATAAAAGTAAAACTAAATCAGTTGCTTCAACAAAAGAGAAAAAAGATACCAAGAAAAACAAATAAAAATAACTCAACAAAATAATAAAGTCATGGGCAAAGAAAAAATTACCGTTCAATCTCCAATCGTAGTAGGATTAGATATTGGTACAACAAAAATTTGTGTAATTGTGGGGCGCAGAACTCAGCACAATAAAATTGAAGTTTTAGGAATTGGTAAAGCAGAATCTGCGGGTGTAACTCGTGGTGTAGTTTCTAATATTCAAAAAACTGTACAAGGTATTTCGGCTGCAGTAGAATTAGCAAGCGGACAATCTAACGTAGAAATACGTGTGGTGAATGTTGGTATTGCTGGTCAGCATATTAAAAGCTTGCAACATCGCGGTATTTTAACGCGTAGGGAGCTGCAAAATGAAATTAGCAAAAAAGATATTGACAAATTAATTGATGATATGTTTAAGCTAGTTATGCCTCCTGGAGAAGAGATTATTCATGTTTTGCCACAAGAGTTTACGATTGATAATGAGCCAGGGGTAAAAGATCCAATTGGTATGGCTGGAGTTCGTTTAGAAGCAAATTTCCACATCATTTCAGGACAAGTTACAGCTGTTAAAAATATAATGCGTTGTGTAACTAATGCTGGTTTACAAACTCAAGAGTTAATTTTAGAGCCTCTTGCATCTTCTGAATCGGTGTTGAGTAACGAAGAGAAAGAAGCAGGTGTTTGTTTAGTAGATATAGGTGGCGGTACTACTGATATCGCTATTTTTCACGAAGGAATTATTCGTCACACAGCAGTTATCCCATTTGGCGGTAATAGTGTAACTGAAGACATTAGAGAAGGATGTTCGGTAATGCGCAACCAAGCAGAATTGTTAAAAACTCGTTTTGGATCAGCATTAGCTGAAGAAAACAAGGAAAATGAAATCATTTGTGTGCCAGGATTAAGAGGTAGAGAACCAAAAGAAATTTCAGTAAAGAACTTAGCTTATGTAATCCAGGCCCGTATGGAAGAAATAGTTGAGCACGTTTATTATGAAATTAAATCTTCTGGATACGAGAAAAAATTAATTGGTGGTGTTGTAATTACTGGTGGTGGTGCTTTGTTAAAACATTTAAGTCAATTGGTAGAATATGTTACAGGATTAGATTGTAGGGTTGGATATCCTAACGAACATCTATCTAAATATGAAGATATGCCTAAAACTATTTACGACGATTTAAAAAGCCCTATGTATGCTACAAGTGTTGGTTTGTTGATAAAGGGTATCCAGAAAGCGGAAGAGTTGTTAGAGGAGATGAAACAACCAGATGTAGTAATACAACAGCAAACAGCAGTAAAAGAAAAAGTAAAACGTGCAGGTTTGTTCGATAAGTTACTAAAAAAAACCACAGACTTCATTAAAGACGACATGAATGTTAGTAATGAAGACTATACAAAGTCATAATGTTTATCAACAATCAAGCATTTTTCCACATTATTAACAGTTGTGGAAAACCCTTGTTAAAAATTGTTAATATTACAAAAGAGATGAACAGAAAATTTCAATTTTTAAACACCTGATTCATAACAATATGAAGTTCGAAATGTTAAAAGATAAGTCATCCATCATCAAAGTTATTGGTGTTGGTGGTGGCGGAGGTAATGCGGTAAACCATATGTATCGCCAAGGAATTACTGGTGTAGACTTTATTATTTGTAATACTGATGCGCAAGCGTTAGAGTTTAGCCCAATTCCAAATAAAGTACAATTGGGTGCAAGCTTAACCGAAGGTATGGGTGCTGGAGCACAACCAGAAGTTGGTAAAAATTCTGCTATAGAAAATATAGACGATATCAAAGCGATGTTAGGTAGCACAACCAAAATGCTTTTTATTACTGCAGGTATGGGTGGTGGTACAGGTACAGGCGCTAGCCCTATTATAGCTAAAGCAGCAAAAGAACTTGGTATTTTAACCGTTGCAATTATAACAACTCCATTCTCTTTTGAAGGTAAGAGACGTAAAATGCAAGCTGACGATGGAATGGAAGAGCTTAAGAAATATGTAGATTCTTATCTAGTTATTTCAAATGATAGGTTACGTGAAATTTTTGGGAACTTAACATTGGGTTCGGCATTTGCACAAGCAGACGATATTTTAACAACGGCAGCAAAAGGTATTGCTGAAATAATTACAGTTCCTGGATACATAAACGTTGATTTTAAAGATGTAAGCACTGTAATGAAAGATAGTGGCGTGTCTATAATGGGAAGTTACTCTGCTGCTGGAGAAAATAGAGCTTTAATTGCAGTAGAAGGAGCTTTAGCCTCACCTCTATTAAAAGATAATGAAATTGAAGGTGCTAGGTATATTTTATTAAATATTAGTTCAGGGTTACGCGAAGTCACTATGGACGAGGTGGCAATTATTACAGATTATATTCAAGATAAAGCAGGTCTTTCTGCAGATTTAATTTGGGGTAACTGCATTGATGATAATTTACAAGATAATCTTTCTGTAACGATTATAGCTACAGGTTTCCAGACTACAGAACAAAGAGCAAAAGATAAGGATAACGTTAAAAAGATTTCTTTATTAACACCAGAAGAAGCCCCTTTATTTAGGCCATTAGAACCAGTTAATTCTTTTATTGAAACAAAAGCAGAACCAGTTAATAATGAGCCTGTTTTAAAGTCACAAGAAGAACAAAAACAATCTAATTTATTTGGAGATTTATTTAATTCAGATAAGAATTTAGCAAAAGCAGATACTAATATCACTAATAAAGAAGTTCATCATTTATTGGAAGAGGAAGTAGCTTCTGCTGAAACCCAAGATCCTAATTTCGAATTTGAAGTTAAGTTAACAGAAACTGAATTTATATTTGAAACACCAGTTGCGGAGTTAGCTGTCGAGCAAGAAAAAATGACAGCTGCAGAAACTGTTCAAGAAGAAGTTTCGGGCTTAGATGATCATAAAAATGACGATTCAATAGAGGATCAGTTGAGGAAATCTAAAGAAAGAATTTTAAAACTTAAAGATTTGAGTATGAAACTGCGAACTTCGAATGGTTTGCAAGAATTAGAAAATGAGCCAGCCTACAAGCGTAAACAGATGCAATTGCAGCAAGTTCAACACTCCTCAGAATCTCAAGTTTCTAGGTTTACTTTAAGTAATGATGAGGAAGGATCTACTGAAATTAGACCAAACAATTCATTTTTACACGATAATGTTGATTAATAAACCAAACATATAAGTAGTTAAAGCCTTAGCAATGAAAATCGTTAAGGCTTTTTTTGCGTATATCTAAGTAAATAGAAGGGTTGCTAAATAGCGATTTTAACCTTAAATTTGCAAAACAAAATTTATAAGAAAGATAATTAAATTATATAACATTGGATATTTTCGATAAAGTAGCAAAACGCATGGGGCCAATCGGTCAACACCAAAAGTGGTCTCATGGATATTTCTCTTTTCCTAAATTAGAGGGAGAGATTGCGCCACACATGACATTTCGAGGTAAGAAACTTTTAGTATGGAGCTTAAACAATTATTTAGGTCTAGCTAATCACCCTGAAGTTAGAAAGGCAGATGAGCAAGGAGCTACAGATTTTGGTATGGCTTACCCGATGGGAGCTCGCATGATGTCTGGTAATTCTAAATATCACGAACAATTAGAGCAAGAATTAGCTGCTTTTGTTGGAAAACCAGATGCTTTTTTGTTAAATTATGGATATCAAGGTATGGTGTCTATCATTGATGCTTTGGTAGATAGAAATGATGTAGTAGTATATGATGGCGAATCTCATGCTTGTATTGTAGATGGATTACGTCTACACATGGGTAAAAGATTTGTATACAAACATAATAATATTGATGATTGCCGTAAGCAATTAGTAAGAGCAACTAAATTAGCAGAAACAACTGGTGGTGGCATTTTAGTAATTACTGAAGGTGTTTTTGGTATGTCAGGAGCTCAAGGTAAAATAAAAGAAATTATTGAGCTTAAAAACGAATTTAATTTTCGTTTGCTAATTGATGATGCGCATGGGTTCGGGACTATGGGACCTACAGGCGCTGGTACACACGAAGCTCAGAATTGTATTGATGGCGTAGATGTTTACTTTGGTACTTTTGCTAAATCTATGGCGGGTATTGGGGGCTTTGTTGCCTCAACAGAAGAACTAACAAATTATTTTAGATATAACTTACGTTCGCAGACTTTTGCAAAGGCATTACCTATGGCAATGGTAATTGGATTGTTAAAACGCTTGGAGTTATTGAAGAATAATCCAGAATTAAGGGAAAAGCTTTGGAAGGTTGCTACAACTTTGCAAAAAGGATTAAAAGAGCGTGGTTTTGATATAGGTGTAACTGATAGTGTTGTTACACCAGTATTTTTAAAAGGAGAATTGCTAGAAGCAACTGCTTTAACAATGGATCTACGTGAAAATTATGGTATCTTCTGCTCTATTGTTGTATATCCAGTTATTCCTAAAGGAATGATCGAGTTAAGATTAATTCCAACAGCTGTACATACAATGGAGGATGTGCAAATTACATTAGATGCATTTAACGAAGTGTCTGATAAATTAAAAAATGGGTATTATGCAGAAGCAGAAATACCAAATACATAAAAATAAATATAATTAAAATATAAAAGATGCCCTCACAATACCTTAGAGGGCATTTTTGCTTAAAAAACATACAACACACTGCATATCAAGGAATTATATCATTTTCTAACGTATCTATCTGTTTATAAACTATATAAATGTGGATAAAAACAATTATATAGGGGCTGTTTTATTGATTAAAATATTTTTTTATTAAAATAATCCTCTTACTTTAGTAAAAGAGTATTAATCCAAACCTAAAAAACTAAAAGGAACAATTGAAAAATGAAAAAATTTAATGAAGTAAAAGCACTAGTTGCAGCTTTAGAAGCTGACGCTGACAAATTCTATAACAAAGCTAATAGCGCAGCTGGAACTCGTGTGCGTAAAGGAATGCAAGACTTAAAAAATTTAGCACAAAGTATTCGTTTAGAAGTTCAGGAAACTAAGAACAAAGCTTAGTTAATCCATCCAAAATTTAAAAGCGCCATTAACCAAGGCGCTTTTTTTTCTTTAATTTTTTTGCCTCTCTAGATTTATATACATTTTATTGAAGATATTCTTATCTAATCTTCCAATGTTATAATTTATATTTTCTAATTTATTTCTTTGGGGTATAATCCATAGGTACTAAATCCGCTATCTTTTCATAGACCCAATAACCTTCATATAAAAAGCTTTTAGGGTCTAGAACACCACCATTGGCGAAAAAAAATGCCGGTGAAGCAAGTAAATTAACAACAGAAATTTGGTAGTTAGGCATGTTTAATGGACGAGATTGCCAATTCCCAGAGTTACGAAATGCAGGTGTTTCTTCTTCTCTTTTATACATGATGTATAATGCATCTTTGTAATTAATAGACTTTAAATTTTCATTAAATGGCTTAACTAGGGTATCAATAATAACATCGGCTTTATTTATAGTATTAACTAATTTTGTTTCTCTTTTTTGTTTAAACCAGTAACTTAAAGAATCATTAACATTCAAAATAATTGTTTTGGGTGTTCCAACTTTTGCTTCAGCTGTAAATTTTTTAATATTTGCGTCTATTAAAGAGTCAGGCTTTCTCATCGGATTAGGTATTTTAATAAGTTTATTAATTACAAATCCTTCTTCACTTATTTTATGATGATATAAAGAATTAAAAAAGTGTTGAATAGAACCATTATATGCTATCTCTCTGGCTTTAGCCCATTTCTTTTGTTTAGCATTGCCACCTTTTAACTCTTCGAAGAATGGTTGACCTGCGTAATAAATAATTTTTGTTTTGAAATTGTATTCGAAATACTCCAGTAAATATTTGATTTTGTAACCAAGCGATTTGTTTTCAATGATTAAAAATTGATCAGCACTGATGGTAAGAATACTTTCGGTTTTGTCAAAATGAGTAGCTAATATTTGGGAGTTTAGTAATTTACAGTTTTCCGCATTTGGCGATAATCCTATAAAATTATCTTTAAATAAACTAATGTGATAAGCTCTATCTGGATCAGGCTTCACCACAACTTCATTTAGTAATGTTGTATTTTCAGTAAGTGTTACGTTAAGGCTAACTGAATTTTCTAAAATAATATTTTTTTTAAATGGTAAATAACCAATCATT
>JBBSRF010000036.1:0-12915 GCA_038243335.1 Sphingobacteriales bacterium | reverse complement strand
TTACCAACTTAAAAGGCAAGGGAACTGCAATGGATAGTGGTGTGTTTTTAACTTTAATAGTTGCCATTACCATTGGACAATTTACTTATAATGTGGTGAAGCAAAATAGTTTGTCTTTAAAACAAAAAGTAATTTTGCCTCCTTTAATATTCTTAGTGGGGATTACATGCTATTCGCTCATCTATATTGGAGTTACTCATTTAATGAAAGATATGCCATTAGTTGATGTGCCATCTGAACTTTCTTTCTTGCAAATTTTAATAGGCGCCATCTTTTTCATCTGTTTCTTTATCATGAAGCTTGGTGTTTATCGTAAATTACCCTGGCTCTATGTAAAACTGTTAAACGTATCACAGCCAAATAAAAACACAATTTTAATGTTTAAAAACAAGTCTTTATGAGCAATCTAGATTTTAGTAAAAGTATTGATGAAGCTGCATTAATAGTCGGGAAAACTTGGCCATTATATAGCTTTGTAACCTCTAACCCATTAGCAGGTTATGAAGAAAGTACGTTCGAGCAAGCGATTAAACAGGCAAGTGAAAACTTAGGAGGTTTTACGCTACCATCTGGAAGAATGTTTCGTCAAGCCTGGCAAAATGAAGAAATTGATTCAAAAGTTCTTCAAGATTTATTAGTTGATGCTAAATTTAAGGAACAGCCTGAGTTTTATTTAAATAAATTGGAAGTTGAGAAACCAGAACTTAAAAAAAACCCTAATCATATTTTGGATACCGTTTTGACAAAGTGGTTAAATGTATTCTTGGATGAAGGTATTGCAGAGTGGGAAATGCCTAATAAGGAAATGGGGTTTTATTCTGCATGGAGAGGATTAGCCATTCATGATCAAGAGATTGGCGTTAAATCTGTTAAAGAAATTCCAGAAACAGCAAATGAAGCCTTAGCATTGGTATTAAATACTTATTCAGTATCTCAACAAATAGCTATTTTTAAATATCATATAGCAGCATTACCCGGTTATACTGGCTATATTAAATATCGAATGACAGAAAACTCAGTATGGCAAGCAAAGTATCCTATTAGTTTAGAAGATTATTTAGCGGTTCGTTTATGGATAGCCAAACATATTAATTCGCAAATTATAGTAGAAAATAACGCAGTTGAACAAATAAGTGAAATTAACAAAATCAAATATATTTGGTTAAAAGCGTGGGAAAAAACTTACCAACTAAAATTAGTTAAGGACTTTAAACTAGCTAAATTAAAAAGTGATCAATCGATTGTTGAGGAAAATACTCCTTTAGCACAACTAGTTTTTTGTATTGATAGCAGATCGGAATTGATCAGAAGACAAATTGAAGCACAAAACAATTATGAAACATTTGGTTATGCAGGTTTTTTTGGATTGGCGACAGATTATCAAGATTTGAATACAGGTTATGTGCGTAAATCTTGTCCACCAATAGTGGCTTCTGCTTATAAAATTACAGAGTGTGCGAATGGTGATAATGATAATGCATTATTAAACTATAAAAGAAATCAAGCTGATTATAAGTTTGCAGATTTTTTAACTACTCGTATGAAAAACATGTTACCTTCTGCTTTTGGTTATGTAGAAGGTACTGGAATATTTTATGGATTTAGATTATTAGCTAGAACAATTTTTCCTAGTTTTGATTCTAAAATTAACAGACAAATTTCTGCTGGTCATGAGCAGATTTGCGAGACTGAAATCCATCCAAACACGCAAGATGAAAGTCATTTAACTGATGTTACGCTAAATGAAAAAGTAGCCATTGTAAAATCTGCATTTGATTTATTAGGCTGGAGGAAGTTTGCGCCAATAGTGGTTTTTGTTGGCCATGGCAGTCACTCTGCAAATAATCCATTTGCATCTAGTTTAGATTGTGGTGCTTGCGCTGCATCTCCCGGTAGGCATAATGCAAGAATGTTAGCGAAAATGGCTAATCTTACTGAAGTAAGGAAAGTTTTAAGTGTAGAGTTTAATATTCATATTCCTGAAAAAACCATTTTCATTGGAGCAGAACATGATACAACCACAGATGGCATATTGTTATTTGACAATGAGGTTTCCAATGCGCATAAAGAAAAAGTTAGGTTACTAAAATTAGACTTAGTCGTTGTCCAGGAAAATACAATTGCGGCAAGAAGTGGAATGATAGTACATGATATTAAGAAAGCATTTAAGAAATCTAGTAATTGGGCAGAAACAAGACCAGAGTGGGGTTTAGCCAGAAATGCAGGTTTTATTATTGGTCCTCGTCAACTTACGCAGCATATAGATTTGAATAGCAGGTGTTTTCTGCATTCCTATAATTGGGAATTAGATGAAAATGGAACTTCGTTGGAAACAATTATGCAAGGCCCAATGGTGGTTACCCAATGGATCAATAACCATTATTATTTCTCCACAGTAGATAATGAAAAATTTGGCGGAGGCTCTAAAATTACCCATAATGTGGTTGGTAAATTTGGTGTAGTTCAAGGAAATGGAGGAGATTTGAAATTGGGTCTTCCACTGCAGTCGGTTAATACTAAAGATCAAGAATTATTTCATCAGCCTTTAAGATTATCAGTTGTAATTCAATCACCAATTGGTAGTGTAAAAGAAATTCTTGAAAGAAATGCAAACTTAAAAGGGTTACTTCAAAATGAATGGATTTATTTATTGGTAATGGATCCATTATTGGATAATCAAACGTATGCTTATCAAACTAACGGAAGTTGGAGCTTAATAAATGAAAAAGAAACAAATTTAGCGATAGCAGTCTAAAACTTAAATCTTATTTTGAAATATATTCTGCAAACCAAGTAAAATTTTCCGACATAATCTTAGTTTTTTCATTCTGTAAATGAGATAAAAATGCTTTGGCTACGGGAGAAAGAGATTTGTTTTTAAGCCAAATCATGTTCCAAGTAGAATTTAGCGGAAAGCCTTTAATAGGAATAATGGTAAGTTCGCCATTTATTAACTCATTTTTAATACCTATTAAAGGCATAATCGAATAACCTAAATCTGCAATCACTGCTTGCTTTACTGCTTCATTAGTACTGAGTTCCATTTTCTTTTTCACATTCAAATGATGTAGTGAAAAATACTTTTCTATCGTATATCTTGTTCCAGAACCTTCTTCTCTATAAATAATTGGCAGTTCTTCCAAAAGCTGACGGCTGTTTTCTTTTTTGTCTGCTTTATGCTTTCCACTTCCTACTAAATAAAGTTTGTTTTGCATCAGTTCAATAGCCTCAACTTGAAGTTTATCTGGCATTACCGAAACTAAGGCAAAATCCACCTCATTCCTTTCCATACTTTCTAGCACTTTGGCTTTATTGGTAACGTCTAGCAATAGTTCAATACCCTCATGTTGCTTTAAAAAGTCAGACAAAAAATATGGAATAACATACTTTCCAGTAGAAACAACAGAGAGTTTAAGACGACCAGTTAATTGACCTTTATAAGCTAAAGTTTTATAATTTATAGCATAAACTTCATCAAGTATTTTTTCTGCAGCTATCGCTAATTCTGCTCCAAAATCTGTAACATACAGTTGTCTTCCAATTATTTCAGTAAGTGGTATGTCAAATTGATCTTGAAAATTTTTTAATTGAATTGACACAGCAGGTTGTGTTAAATGAAGTTCTGCCGCTGCTTTTGTAATGCTTTTATTTTGTGTGATTTTTAAAAAAATGTGCAGTTGGTGTAAAGTATAATTCATAAATATATTTTATGTTTTCTATTTCAAATATAAATGAAAATATATGAATTAAAAAAGTCAATTTTGGAATATTAAATCAAATAAATCATTGATTAAGTAAATAATAAATAAAAAAAGCGATATCGAAATATGGAAAATATTAACCAATTTAAATTGATACAAGGAGAGTTTAATGTTCAAGATTCAACCTCATTGGTACTAAGTTTTTTCAACACTAAAATTATTTTCCACAATCATCAATTATTAAAAATGGCAGAAGAGGGTAAAGATGATGGAGGGATAATTGAACAAAAAATTATGGGTTTAAAATTGACAAAAAAAGCTATTATTGATTTTATAAGTTTATCTATCCAAAGTAATCCACTTTTTGAAATAGAAGGTTCGATTACGATAAAGAGAAAAATCTAGGTATGATATTTTTCTTAAAATTAAAATTCAAAACCTTTCGCTTTTGATTAGGCTTTATCATAAAATCTAATCTTTTGTCATTAAAATCTTCTAGGTAAATTATTCTTAAATGAGAGTTATAATCATCAGTTCCTGTAACTAATACAATTTTCCTGAAGCAAAGATTATCTTTATAAGATTCATTAATGTGTAAAAAACATCTATAAAGCATTAACAAGATTAGGCTTCCCCAATAGAAGATGATCAGCACTTTGATCTTTTAAGGATATGTTTAGTTGGATTTCTCAAAAGAACACTTGCAAAATGCACAACTTCAAATTTATTTAATTGTTAAACGTTTTTAAATTTACAATTTATCAAATGTTTGCGAGAAGTTATTTTACAATAAAAGAGACAAAATTTATACCTTACACTTCATAACTAATTAAACTTCATATTTAAGATGGAAAGAAGAGAATTTATTAAGGGCGGCGCTCTAGCTGCTGCTGGTATAACTATTTTGCCAACTGGAACATTGTTTGCAAAAGATGTTCAAAAAGTAAGGTTGGGTTATATTGGCGTTGGTGCAAGAGGGATGAACCATATTAGTGAAGGTATATTAAGAGATGATGTAGAAGTTGTTGCAGTATGTGATACCCAGGAAAGCTCTCTTAAAATATGCAGAGCATTTATTGCTAAAAGCGGAAAACCAGCTGCAAAAGAATATACAGGAAGCGTAGACGCTTATAAAGAATTGTTAGCGAGAAAAGATATTGATGCAGTAATTATCGCAACACCTTGGCAGTTTCACAGTGCTCAATCAATTGATGCGATGAATTCAGGTAAATATGTAGGTTGTGAAGTTATTGCTGGATTAACTGTAAAAGAACATTGGGATATTGTAAATACATCTGAAAAAACAGGGATGCCTTACATGACTTTAGAAAACGTTTGTTACAGGCGTGATGTAATGGCCGCATTAAATATGTTAAGACAAGGCTTATTTGGCGAAATAATTCATTTAGAAGGTGGTTATCAGCATGATTTAAGAGAAGTATTGTTTAATAATGGGAAACAATATTATGGTGGTGGCGTAGAATATGGGCCGAAAGCTTTAAGTGAAGCGCAATGGAGAACACAGTTTAACATAGATCAAGATGGTGATTTATACCCAACACATGGCGCTGGCCCTATAATGCAATATGCAAATATTAACAGGGGTAATCGATTTACAAATTTAGTTTCATTTAGTTCTAAAGCTAAAGGATTAGCAGATTATGTAGAAACACAGTCTCCAGGCCACCCAAATGCTAAGATTAATTATAAAAATGGTGATGTAACGACCACTATGATTAACTGTGCTAATGGCGAAACAGTGATGTTATCTCATGATGTTCATTTGCCTCGTCCATATTCGTTGGGTTTTAGAGTACAAGGAACGAATGGGATTTGGATGGATGTAAATAAATCAATTCATATTGAAGGGAAATCTAAACCTCATGCCTGGGATTCGGTAAAAGAATGGTTTGATAAATATGATCATCCGCTTTGGAAAAAATATGAAAAAGATGCGTTGGGAGCGGGTCATGGAGGTATGGATTGGTTTGTGTTTAATGCATTTATACTTGCAGTAAAAGATAAAAAGCAAACTCCAATTGATGTGTATGATTCAGTGACGATGAGTGTGATTACTCCGCTTTCCACAAAATCATTAAAAGAAGGAAATAAACCACAAAGTTTTCCAGATTTTACTAGAGGGAAATGGATGGATAGAAAAAACACATTCGCTTTAGACGATAGTGGATTTTAATTTTTGTTTAAAAAAAATGTGCCAATTTAACGGCACATTTTTTATTCGTTAATATTTTAAACAGCAAGAGATTTTTATTTAAAAATTTCCTGCTCATCTCTATCGGCCACATTGATCTTTTTCAAGAAATCATCAAATGCAGGACCTTCGTGGTCAGAATAAATGCCATAAGCATCTATCATGTAGCCCATGTCGCCATCTTTATCTTCGGTTACATAAAGCACAGAATTATCACCTGGATCAGACATACCCTCAAATCGATAGGTTTTAATAATTGTTAAATCCTCAGGAGAATAAATCTTATTTAAGTTAGCAGATTGCATTTTTCCATGATCAGACATTTTAATTTCATTGTCTTTTCCTTTAAGTCTTAATTTTTCTAAAATCTGACTTAGCGTGTTCATATCTACTGGCTGTTCCATAATTATTAAATTAATTGCTATTGTAAAACAGTATATATTTAAATTGGTTTTTAATTTTGATTGAATTATTTGGAAACTATTAAAAACCAAACGGTTGTATCATTGTTTTTTAGTAAACAAATATAAATAAAATGAAAAAATTTTTAATCTTAGCAAGTTTGGGATTTGTACTAAGCTTAGCATCTTGTACGAAACAAGAAAAGGAAATTGCGCAAGCAACACTTAATTCAACTGATAAAAATGAAGTAATTGGTACAGTTAAATTTTATGCTTTAAACGACGGTAAAATTAAAATGGATTTAGATATTAACATGTTGGAAAGAGCAGATAGCACCGTTGCTGTACATTTTCATGAACATGGAGATTGTGGGGATATGGGGATGAACACTCATGGACATTGGAATCCAACTAATGAATCTCACGGAAAATGGGGTTCTTCCAGTTTCCATTCTGGTGATATTGGTAACATTAAGCTAGATAATAAAGGTCACGCAACTTTAAGTGTAACTACTGATCGTTGGAATACAACCAGCGGAGATATTAAAAATATTATTGGTAGAGGCATTATTGTGCATGGTGGAACAGATGATTATACTACTCAACCAACTGGTAACTCTGGTCCAAGAATAGGTTGTGGAGTAATTGAAGCAGACAAATAATAAATTTAATGATAAAAAATAGGGGCTGAATTATAAAATTCAGACCCTATTTTATGTAGTGATTTTTTTAAAAACAAATCATCAACTATAAATTAAATGCAGCTTTAACTTTAGCTACAAAATCTAATTTCTCCCAAGTAAATAGTTCAACAGTTACTGTTTTTTCTTCACCATTTGGTGTTCTAAATGTTTTAGTTACCGTTTCAGGTTTACGACCCATATGCCCGTAAGCTGCGGTTTCGCTATAAATAGGATTTCTAAGTTTTAAACGTTGTTCGATAAAATAAGGGCGCATGTCAAATAACTCCTCAACAATTTTAGCAATTTCGCCATCTGTTTGTTTTACTTTACCTGTTCCATATGTATTAATATAAATACCCATTGGTTTTGCAACACCAATAGCGTAAGAAACTTGAACTAAAATCTCTTCGGCAACACCCGCTGCAACTAAATTTTTAGCGATATGACGTGTAGCATAAGCAGCACTTCTATCTACTTTACTAGGATCTTTACCTGAGAAAGCACCACCACCATGTGCGCCTTTACCGCCATAAGTATCAACAATAATTTTTCTTCCTGTTAAGCCAGTATCTCCATGTGGGCCGCCAATTACAAATTTACCAGTTGGATTGATATGATATTCAATTTTGTCATTAAACAAGTGTGCATATTGTGGATTATTTTTAATAATTCTAGGAATTAAGATGCCAACTAAATCGGTTTTGATTTTAGCCAGCATTTTTGCTTCTTCATCAAAATCATCATGTTGAGTAGAAATTACGATAGCATCAATACGTACAGGTTTATTTTCGTTGTTATATTCTAAAGTAACTTGAGATTTAGCATCAGGGCGTAAATAAGTGATTTCTTTATTCTCGCGTCTTAATTCTGCTAATTCCTGCAATAGCTTATGAGAAAGATCTAATGCTAAAGGCATAAAATCTTCAGTTTCATTAGTTGCATAGCCAAACATCATTCCTTGATCGCCAGCACCTTGTTCTTCTTTATTACTTCTATCTACACCTTGATTAATGTCTTGAGATTGTTCGTGGATTGCAGACAAAATTCCACAAGAGTTTGCCTCAAACATATATTCACTTTTAGTGTAACCAATTTTTTTGATCACATCTCTAGCAATTTGTTGTACATCCAAATAGGTTTTAGATTTAACTTCTCCAGCTAAAATTACTTGTCCGGTTGTTACCAAAGTCTCACAAGCTACCTTAGATTCGCTGTCGAAAGCTAAAAAGTTATCAATTAATGCGTCTGAGATTTGATCTGCTATTTTATCTGGATGACCTTCTGATACAGACTCTGATGTAAATAAATACGACATTTTAAATAATTAATTTTAAATAAATTTTTATTAAAAATGGTTTTTGACCCTGATATAACAGGCGGTAAAATGAAGTGTGGTAATGTTAGCACTTTTTTTTACGTGGTAGCAATCCCGCTTATATTTCAAAGCATCGCAAATCAATCCACTTTTAACATCACAAAATTACTATATATATTATTAATAGTCAAAAAATATCGATTATTTTGTACTACTTAAAATCTACAACTTGTTAAAAGCAAATATTTTATTCATTATAAATCCTATATCGGGTGGTAAAAAGAAATCTAAAATTCCTGGAATGATAGATTTGTACCTAGATAAATTGAAATTTAATGCAAATTTCAGTTTTACTGAATATGTTGGTCATGCCACAGAATTAGCAGAGGAAGCGGCAAAAAAGGATTTTGATATTATAGTTGCCGTAGGCGGAGATGGCACCATTAATGAAGTTGCGGCTAAAGTAATGCAATATCAAAAGATTTTGGGCATTATTCCTCAAGGATCTGGAAATGGATTAGCTAGATTTTTAAAAATCCCAATGAATATTAAAAATGCTATTCAATTAATAAACAATTATAAAGTTGAAATTATTGATTGCGCCAAATTAAACGACAAATTTTTCTTTAACATGGCGGGTATGGGTTTCGATGCACACATTAGCGCAGCGTTTGTTAAAAACAAAACAAGAGGTTTGCAAGGTTATGTTAAAACAGGTTTAAAAGAGTTGACCTCTTATCAATCTCAAACTTATCAAATTGAGATTGATGGTATTCATTATACTCGAAACGCATTTGTAATTAGTATTGCCAACTCTTCTCAGTATGGGAATAATGTATTTATTTCGCCAGCCTCATCAACTACTGATGGGCTTTTAGATGTTTGTATTATTAAAAAGTTTCCCTTATATAAATTGCCAATTTTGGCTTATCAAATGATTAGAGCTAAAACACATCAATCTACAATGGTAGAAATTATTAGAGGTAAGCACATAGTAATTACCAGAGATAAAATAGATGCTGTTCATTTAGACGGGGAATCTTATTTAATGGATAAAAAAATAGAAATTGAGATTATTCCCTTAGCCTTAACTATTATTACTAATAATTAATTGAACATTGAAAATTGTAGCACATGAATAAGCCCAAAAAGAAGGTATTGAATGATTTTGGTGGAATAATGTACTCTACTAATCCAACTTTTAGTTACGAAGAATTACCTACTGTAGAAAACAATTTAACAAATGCTCAGCAAGACTTAAGGGTATTACTTGACAGGAAAAACCGAGCTGGTAAGGCTGTAACTCTAATTACAGGTTTTAGTGGCAGCGAAACTCAACTTTCTGATTTAGGTAAAATGTTAAAGAGTAAATGTGGTGTTGGGGGTTCTGTTAAAGAAGGACAAATTATGATACAAGGAGATTTTAGAGATAAGGTAATTTTATTACTTCAAAAAGAAGGATTTAAAGTAAAGAAATCGGGAGGTTAATTTTTTATTGATTTATCAATTTAAATTACTGATAAATAACCGTTTACAAGATAGTGTATTTGCCACAATAAGTAAAGTTTTCTGTAAAAACCTTACCTTTTGAGTTAATATCTCCTTAACTTTGTAAAATATCAAACCAAGTGTATGAATAGTATTAAATTAAAGCAACCAGATTTAAGTTATTTAAATTTGAATGCAGAAAAAGTCCATTATCAGTTAAACGTATCGGAACTTGTAGAAGAAGCTTTAAGAAACAACGAAGGTACATTAGCGTCTAGCGGTGCATTAGCCGTTGATACTGGTAAATTTACTGGTCGTTCTCCAAAAGATCGTTTTATTGTAAATGATGAAATAACAGAACAAGCTGTTTGGTGGGGAGATATCAATATTAAAATAAGTGAAGCGCACTTTGATAATTTATTTAAAAAAGTAACAGCACATTTAAGTGAAAAGCAGATTTATGTGAGAGATGCTTACGCCTGTGCGGATGAAAATTATAAAACTACAATTAGAATAGTAACAGAGCATGCTTTCCAAAATCTTTTTGCAAATAATTTATTTTTAAGATTTGAGCAAGATAGTATTCCAGAAATGCCAGAATGGACCATTATTGCGGCCCCATCTTTTATGGCAGATCCAACTACAGATGGCACTCGCCAGTCAAATTTCTCCATACTAAATTTTTCTAAAAAAATAATTCTTATTGGCGGCACGGCTTATACTGGCGAAATTAAAAAAGGTATTTTCTCAGTTTTAAACTTCATTTTGCCAGAACAGAAGCAAACTTTATCTATGCATTGCTCGGCCAATGTAGGTGTTGATGGAGATACCGCTATATTTTTCGGTTTATCTGGCACGGGCAAAACAACACTTTCTGCAGATCCAAACAGAGGGTTAATTGGTGATGATGAGCACGGATGGAGTGAAGATTCTGTTTTTAACTTTGAAGGTGGTTGCTACGCAAAGTGTGTAGATTTAACAGCAGAAAAAGAGCCTCAAATATTTAATGCTATTAAATTTGGTTCTCTATTAGAAAATATCAATTATTATCCTGGTACTAGAAATGTAGATTTTGCAAATGTAGCTAAGACTGAAAATACTAGAGTTGCTTATCCTATTAACTATATCGAAAATGCTATTATTCCATCGGTAGCTAATGGGCCAAAAAATATATTTTTCCTTACTGCAGATGCATTTGGAGTTTTACCTCCAATTTCAAAACTAACCACCGGACAAGCTAAGTTCCACTTTATTTCTGGTTATACAGCTAAAGTAGCAGGTACAGAAGCTGGGGTTACAGAACCTCAATTAACATTTTCGGCTTGCTTTGGTAAAGCATTTTTGCCTTTGCATCCTGTTAAGTATGCTAAATTGCTTGGAGATAAAATGGAAAAGCATCAAGTTAATGTTTGGTTGATTAATACTGGATGGAACGGTGGGCCATATGGAGTGGGCGCTAGAATGAAACTAAGTTACACTAGAGCTATGATCGCTGCAGCATTAGGGGGTAATTTAAATAAAGTTAATTTTGAAGAGCATCCAGTTTTTGGATTATTAATGCCAACTGAATGTCCAAATGTTCCTTCAGAAATTTTAAATCCTCGAAATACTTGGAGTAATAAGCAAGATTATGATAAAAAGGCAAATGAACTTGCAAAAGCTTTTTTAAATAATTTTGATCAATTTAAAGAGTTCGCAAGTCAAGAAACATTAGATGCACTACCCAAAGTAGTAGAAAATGCACTTTAAATCGTCTTTTTTTCCTTAAAATTTGCTTTTAATTAAATTTTTAAGTTTAATTGTGAAAGATTGTCTCGAAAAAGACAATCTTTTTTGTTTTACACCGGCTATAAATTAGATTGCCAACGTAACGAATTAATTGTTTATTGATATTTTAATTTGAAAATTAAAATCAATTTATAAATTTGTTAACGCAACAATTAGTTATATAAAAAAAAACGTTGTGTGTATTACTATAAAAACTAAAAAAATTATCTACATTTAAAATCAAGTACTAAAACTAAAAACTAAAAAAAAATGGCAAACGCACCAAAACCAACAACAGTAAAAAAAGAAAGCTCATCAGCTTCAAACCTATTCGCTACTTTAGTTATCCCTATTTGTATTGCAATCGGTATCACTATTTTTATTTTCCTATTGGGAGATCAAAACAATTTTATTGACAACAACTCAGCAAATCTTCCTAAACAAGGTAACTATGCAGGTATGGCATACAAAGGTGGTCCAATTGTGGCAATCTTAGTAGGTTTATTATTAATGGTAATTGTTTTCTCTGTAGAAAGAATGATTGTTATTGGTAAAGCAACAGGTAAAGGTAATTTAGATGCTTTTGTAAAAAAAATTCAAGGACTTTTAAATTCTGGTAATATCGCTTCAGCAGTTTCAGAATGTGATAAGCAAGAAGGATCTGTAGCTAACGTTATTAAATCTGGCTTAATGAAGTACAGTGAAATGTCTGTAGATTCATCATTTGACACAGAACGTTCAGTATTAGCTATTCAAAAAGACATTGAAGAAGCTACTTCATTAGAAATGCCAATGTTAGAGCAGAATTTAACTGTAATTGCAACATTAGTATCAATTGGTACATTAACAGGTTTATTAGGTACAGTAACGGGTATGATTAAAGCATTTGCTGGTTTAGCTAACTCTGGAGCACCAGATCAAGCAGCATTAGCGGTGGGTATTTCTGAGGCACTAATGTGTACTGCTACAGGTATCGGTACTTCTACATTGGCAATTATCATGTACAACATCTTAACATCTAAAATTGACAAGTTAACATACGCAGTTGATGAAGCTGGTTTCAGCATCGTTCGAACTTACGCTTCTACGCATAAATAAAAATTATTTTAATTTTTTTTTTACCGGCTTTATGGAAAACCGGATAAATAAACATCATTAATTAAAATATTATAATTTTTATATTATGGGCAGATTAAAAGTTCAAAGAAAGAGTACGTCAATTGATATGACGGCGATGTGTGATGTGTCCTTCTTGTTGTTAACATTCTTTATTTTAACAGCAACTGCACGCCAACCAGATCCTTTGAGTATTGTTACGCCATCATCAACGGTTCAATTTAAAGTTCCA
>JBBSRF010000035.1:0-13098 GCA_038243335.1 Sphingobacteriales bacterium | reverse complement strand
TTTTTACGAGCAACCCTTTTAAAATATTTTTATAAAAAATAAACGTATAAACAAGGATCACATCACGCTATTGCGTTATGCCACCACCAGTTTTTATTTGAATTTATCTGTATCATTCAGTTGACAAATATGGAATAGTTTTTCATGAATTGCAAAATATATTGTAAAAAAATTTAATTTTTTTTTATTTAAAAATTTTTGTAGCGTTCTGATCATTTAAATCGTTATGACTACAAAAGAAATATATTTTTAATTAATTATTATGAAAAAAGCGATTCTCGTTATTTTAGTTTTCATTGCATTTATATCATGTAAAAAAAATAATATTGAGAGAGAAAAAAAAATAATTGTAAATCACTATAAAAACGTTGGATTAACATTAACCCCGATGTTTGTGTATCAGACACAAAGTGGAGTAGATATTGGCTCAACAAAATGGGATTTTTTTTATGGAAATATAACTGGTTTTGAATTTGAACCAGGTTATATATACGACCTAACAGTAAAATCAACACCAATTAATAAATCCTTGGTTGATGGAGGATCAACATATGAGTTAAAAAAAGTAAACAGTAAAGTTATAGTTGATCAAAATATAACTTTTAATATTTATTTTAAATTACATGGTACAAATTTTATTAGTGGAAATCCTACTATAGGATTTAAAATTTTAAATGAGCAAATTTTTGACTGTGGTAACTTTTGTGATAGTTTAACTCAAGCATTATCAAGTTCTAATAAAACTGTAATTGGCAAGTTTAAACGAAAAATAAATGGGGAATATATTTTAATTGGACTTGAATATATGTAATTGATAAATTATCATCATAAATAAATCAAATCCCTATAAGAAACTTTAAAAAAAATTAATTTTCTTTCAAAAAACTAGAAATGCTTTTATATAGATGGTTACAACCCCAAATCATCTGACTAATCATACCCACATGCTTTTTGCCCTTAATAATTTCTAATTTTACAGGGATTTTTTGTGCTAACAAATTCTTATTTATTCGCTCAGATTGGATTTGAATAGCTGGATAGGTTTTACTCCCGTAAAATATTAAATGTGGATTTTGAATATTTTTTACATAAAACAATGGAGAACCTAATTGCCATTCTTTTTGATTAGCAATAAACGTTCTTAAAAAATCAAAATAGCCATCATCTTTTTTTGCTTTAGTTAAATATTCATCCATATCTAATCCAAAAGCGTCATCTAATATTACACCCCTGATTGGATTTTTAATGCCAACAGCTTTAAAATACTGAGGATCTGCATTAATCAATTCTGCTAAGTGTCCACCTGCAGAATGCCCCATTATAAAAATTCGATTTGGATTTCCACCAAAATTTGAAATGCTATCTTGTACCCATTTCACAGCTTTCGCACTTGCCAAAGCCATTTCTTTATAGGTTGCGTTTGGCGCTAAAGGATAATTTATTATTGCAGTTACAATGTCTTTCTTCGCTAAATTCCTACCTAACCACCAATACGTTTCCTTTTTGCCGCTGCTCCAAGAACCACCATGAATAAACACTATTACATCTTGATTTTTTACATCTCCTTTTTTGTGATAAATGTTAAGCGTGTTTCTAACCTCTGTATTGCCAGCATAGTTTATATTTTTTTCAACACGTATTTGAGCCGAGCCAGAAAAAATTTGACCAAGAAAAGCAAAAAGCATAATTGTAATTTTTAAGCGCATATCATATTGTCTTTTGGCAATAGGAAATGTGAAAATAGCCAATAGAGATAGCGCATAAATTATTTCCTGTTTCCTATTCCCTATTCTTTATTTAATCAATGGGTTTTTCTCCTTAGCAAACAATTCAAAAACCTTTTTGTCTGTAAATTTTGGAAATAGTTTATTCATCCATACCGCAAGTTTTCCCTGACCTGTCATAATTAAAGTTCTTTTTCTATCGGCAATACCATCGCAAATAATTTTAGCAACGGCTTCAGATGTCATCATTTTTCCTTCTTCCATACTTGTTTGGCCATGCGCATTACCATCTTTAGAGAGCGCAGCAACACGTATATTAGAGGTTGTGAAACCTGGACAAGCAACCATTACGTGTATTCCAGTTTTTAAGTTTTCTGTTCTTAAAGATTCCATAAACCCATTCATCGCAAATTTTGATGATGAATATCCTGTTCTACCAGGTAAACCTCTGTAACCCGCAATAGAAGATACGGAAACAATACTGCCTTTGGTTTTCAATATTTCTGGTAACGCATATTTTGTACAATAAACTGTTCCCCAAAAATTAACATCCATTAAGTTTTTTAAAACTGACAAATCAACATCGTTGAATAACGCACGCATAGATAGCCCAGCATTATTAATTAGTCCATCAATTTTACCAAACGTAGTTATGGTCTGCTTAATTAGCAAAATACAATCTTCCTCTTTACTTACATCACATTGTACCGCTAAAGCTTTAATGTGATATTTCAATTCTAAGTCAGCAGCAATTTCACAAAGTGTTACATATTGGCGAGCTCCTAGAACAACATTTGCACCACGCATTGCCAATTCTTCTGCTAATGATTTTCCGATACCCGAAGATGCCCCTGTAATTACGAAAACTTTATCTTTAAAATTCATTGATTTGTTTAAAATGATTGTAAAAGTCTATTTTAGAAAGGAGCCTTCATAAGGCACTCTGGTTATAATCGATCTACCTAAAGTAATTTCATCAGCGTATTCTAACTCTCCGCCAAAGGCGATACCTCTAGCAATAGTAGTAATTGGTATTTGAAAATCTTTTAACCTTTTATGAAGATAGAAAAGTGTAGTATCACCTTCCATGTTAGCACTTAGCGCTAAAATAACTTCTTTTACTGGAGTTGTCGCCACACGCTGCACTAAGCTATCAATAAACAAGTCTGATGGGCCAACTCCATCCATTGGAGAAATTAAACCCCCTAAAACATGATAAACACCAAAAAACTGATTGGTATTTTCAATAGCCATCACGTCTCGTGTATCTTCTACCACACAAATAGTTTCTCTTTCTCTTTTGGGAGCCAAACAAATACTACAAGTCTGTTGGTCTGAAATATTATGACATATATTACAGTTTTTAATTTCTTCCTTTAATCGAATTAAAGTATTGCCAAAATGCGAAACTTCTTCTTGATCTTTATTTAATAAATGTAAAACCAAACGTAAAGCAGTTTTTTGCCCTACCCCCGGTAATTTAGAAAACTCGTTTACTGCATCTTCAAGCAGTTGAGATGAAAAATTCATGCAACAAATTTAATTAAAAATTGTCTATTGTATATAACGTAGAATTTATTGTTTAAACAAATAACCTCTCAAAAGTGAACAAAAAACTATCAAACATTAATTTTCTAAAACCTGTTTAATTAATTAAATTGTTATTTCTTACATTTAAGGACTAAACTTAAATTATGAGTCCAACTATACTACTGTTTTTTTTGATCGGCTATTTCGCCGTTTTGATAATCATTGCTTTTGCAACATCAAAAAACTCATCAGATAACGCTGCGTTTTTTTCGGCAAATAAAAACTCCAAATGGTATTTGGTGGCTTTCGGGATGATTGGTACAGCACTTTCTGGTGTAACTTTTATTTCTGTTCCAGGTAAAGTGGGTGCGCCAAGCGGCGATCAATTTCAGTATTTTCAGTTTGTATTGGGTAATGCCATTGGATTTATTATAATTGCTACTGTACTACTTCCGCTGTATTATAGAATGAATTTAACTTCAATTTATAGTTACATAGAAAGACGTTTAGGTTATTATAGTTATAAATCGGCAGCAACAATTTTTTTAATCAGCCGTACTATTGGTTCATCTTTTAGATTATACTTGGTAGTAATTGTTTTGCAACGATTTATTTTTGATAATTATGGAATTCCATTTTGGGCCACAGTATTAATTTCGTTAGGCTTAATTTGGTCTTATACATTTAAAGGTGGGTTAAAAACTATCATTATAACTGATACCTTACAAACTTTTTTTTTAGTTTTATCTGTAATTCTTACCATATACTTTATTTGTAGCAGATTAGATTTAGATATTGCATCAACTTTTGAAACCATTAAGCAAAGTAATTATTCAAAAATATTCTTTTTTGAAGACTTTTTAACCAGTAAATTTCACGTTAGTAAACAATTGATTGGAGGCATCTTTGTAACCATCGCTATGACAGGTTTAGATCAAGATTTGATGCAAAAAAACTTGAGTATGAGTACGATTAAAGAAGCTCAAAAGAATATGTTTACTTTTACAGGAGTATTTGTAATCCTAAATATTTTCTTTTTAAGTGTAGGTGCTTTACTGTATGTTTTTGCTACTAAAAATGGTATCGAAATACCATTAGATCATATTACCGGAAAGCCAAGAACAGATTTTCTTTTTCCAGAAATTGCTTTAAATCATTTGGGCGCAATACCAGCAATTGTATTTATGTTGGGTTTAACTGCTGCCACATTTGCCACAACAGATTCTGCATTAACTGCATTAACTACTTCTTTTTGCGTAGATTTTTTAGGGATGGACAAGTCTGCAGATTTAAATAGTAAAAGTGCGATCAAAAAAAGACATATGGTACACATTGTATTTTCGATTTTAATGTTTTTGGTCGTTGTACTTTTTAATGCAGTGAATAACGCCGCAGTTGTAAGTGCCATTTTTACAGTAGCATCATACACCTATGGCCCACTTTTAGGATTGTATAGTTTTGGCTTATTTATAAAAAATCGTGGTTTGCATGATAAAATTGTTCCATTTATTTGTCTTGCATCGCCAGCTATTTGTTATTTACTAAACAAAAATTCTAATACATTATTGGGTGGTTATGTTTTTGACAATGAGTTAATTTTAGTAAATGGATTGATTACCTTTATAGGCTTATTACTGATCAGCAAGAAAACAGATCAACAAACAAAGTTTTAAATAATACGAATATAGAATGACAAGTGAAGAGAAGATTATAAATGCTTTTGCGAATAAAGATTGGCAGGAGATAAAAGTTACTGATAGCTGGCAGATTTTTAAAATTATGGCAGAATTTGTCGACGGATTTGAGAAATTAGCTAAAATTGGACCATGTGTAAGTATATTCGGTTCTGCACGCACATCAGAAAGTAATCCATATTACCAAATAGCGGTAGAGTGCGGTAAATTATTAACAGATAGAGGTTATGGTGTAATCACAGGCGGTGGACCTGGTATTATGGAGGCTGGTAATAAAGGTGCTCACATGAATGGTGGTAAATCTGTAGGATTAAATATCGATTTACCTTTTGAACAATTTCACAATAAATACATCGATCATAATAAATTGTTAGAGTTTGATTACTTTTTTATTAGGAAGGTAATGTTTATGAAGTATTCACAAGGTTTTGTAGTATTACCAGGCGGGATGGGAACAATGGATGAGCTTTTTGAAGCCATCACCTTAATTCAAACTGGAAAAATTGCTCGTTTCCCTATTGTTTTAGTTGGCAAGGCTTATTGGGGTGGATTAGTAGAATGGATTAAAAATGTAATGTTAGAGCAAGAGCACAATATCCACGCAGAAGATTTAAATCTATTTAGATTAGTTGATACTGCTGAAGAAGCCGCAGAGCATATCTTTAGATTCTACGATAAATATGTATTGAAACCGAATTTCTAAAATATTATCGTCCTTTCGAGCGAGCATCGCGACGAGAAATCTAATTAATTAAATAGATAGCCCACTTTTAAGTTGGCTATTTTTTTTTTGAAAATCAAATATTTTTGACAATATTTGTCAATATAATTTTATTCAAAATGAAAACATTTGGTGAAGAGATTAAATATTTAAGGGAAAAAGCAAAATTGCCTTTGCGTATAGTTGCAGCATATTTAGATATAGACCAAGCTATTTTAAGTAAAATAGAAAATGGTAAAAGAAATGCAACTAAATTACATGTTGCAAAGTTGGCTAGCTATTTTAAGGTTGATGAAAACAGTTTAATGATTAATTATTTATCAGATAAAATTGTAAAAGAACTTAAATACGAGGTAAGCAGCAAAGAAATATTAATGGTTGCTGAAAAGAAAATTGCCTATGGAAATACAATTATATTAAATCAGAATTCTGTAATTAATAGACTAAAAGATTTTTTCACAAATGAATCTCGAATAGTTAGCGCTTATTTATTTGGCTCTACAGCCAGAAATGAAGCTACTGAAACTAGTGATATAGATGTTATGATTGAATTTTCGAATAAAAAAACACACACCTTGTTTGATTTGCTCGACATACAGCATCAACTACAAAAATTATTTAATAAAAAAGTTGATGTTGTTGAAAAAGGCTTCATTAAATCTCATGCGCAAGAATCTGTAAGTAAAGATTTGAAATTAATTATTAAAAAATGAAGCCTACAGAATTGCAAAGAGCCGAACACATTTTAGAAGCAATTGAAAAAATCGAAAAGTATATTGATAAACTTACTGAAGAGGAATTTATTGCTGATGATTTGGTTGTAGATGCAGTCTTATATTCTTACACTGTAATTGGCGAAGCTGTAATTTTCATAGATAAAGAAAGATTAAAACTTTACCCATATCCGTGGCATTTAGTAAGAAGCTTTAGAAACTATATAGCTCATGAATATTTTGGGCTAAATATGCGCCTAGTTTACCAAAGTGCTAAACAAGATTTACCAGTTCTTCATTCTATTATCAAAGAATTTATACAAAAAGAATGCTAAGTTGTAATAAATCGACTAAAGTACAGTCTATACTTTATTAAACCCATTAACAATGAATAATTTTTCAACTTGGCATAAAGGTATGTTTGATAGCAATTATCAAATATTTAACGATGGAAAAATTAGTGGCAATTTACTTTTCGATAGTTGGAAGAATGAAGCCAAAGGAATGAGCTTGACAACTAATATTTCATTTAAAACAGAAGGGTTCCTATCTCCAAAAACAAATATCTTTAATGACAAAAATGAAATTATTGGCGTAATCACTTACGAACCTTGGCAAACAAAAGCCAAAATAAGCATGCTATCTGGAGAAGTTTTTGGATGGAGTTTTACAAACAGCTGGTTAAGCAATTGGTCAATTACCAATTTTAAAGAGAAAAACATTTCTTATAAATCTAAAAGCGGAACTGGTATGATAGAATCATCAGCATCGGATGAAATTATGCTTTTAACTGGTATTTTTATCCGAGAATTTTATGCTAGAATATTAATTGTTTGTATCATGCTTTTTCTAATTCCAACAATTACAAGAACCGCATTTTAAAAATTACTTACACCTCCACTCACTACAAGCTTCATAGCTTCGGCAGCGCTAATATTTAAAGGGTTAATTTTATCCTTGCTTACAATATACACTTGACCAGCAAAAGAATAAGAAAATGGAAAATAAACGATTACATCGTTTGGTAAGTGTAACTTGGATAAGTCATTTTGAGTTAAGAATCCAATTCTTTTCATCCCACCTTCTACGTCTACAAGAACAGGATTATTAAACTTCTTTTCATCACCAACAAAGGCTTCAGTTAAATCTTTTATAGAAGAAAAAATAAAATTTAATAACGGAAATTTATTTAAAATACGTTGAAACCAATTGTACATTGGTTCGGTTACAAAGTTAGTTACAAAAATTCCTGCGATTAAAATGATTGCGATTACTAAGCCAAGTCCTAAACCTGGTATATTACGATTATCTCCTGTTATTGGGTTTACACCTAAAATATTGTTAATATTTAACCAACTGTCTACCGTAGTTACTGCCCAAAAAACAATAAAAAAACTTAATGCAATAGGCACTACAATTAATAATCCTTTAATCAAGTAATTTAATAGTGCTCTCCCTAATCTATTCATCTTGCAAAATTAGGCAATTTATTGTTCAGTTGTAAGCTTACTCTATGATTGTCGATACAGAAGACGGAAACAACTATAAATAAGATTTTTCGATACGCTACTGATATAAAACTGCAAACATTTCAATTTCAAAATTATTACTCATAAAAATACACACGCTTTACCCTTTGAGAGATATTGGTTAATATTTCATAAGGAATCGTATCAATTTGTGTTGCCAAATCAGAAATTGTATGTTGCTCATTAAAAACAATCACTTCATCTCCAACATTCACAATGATTTCACTCACATCTAACATGCACATATCCATACAAATTGAACCAATTGTAGGAACTAGTTTTCCGTTAATTAGCATTTTACCTTTACCATTACCAAAATTACGGTTATATCCATCGGCATAGCCAATTTTTACGGTTGCAATTTTGCCGTCCTTTACCATTACGCCGCTTCTACTATAACCAACAGTTTCCCCTGCTTTTAACAACTTGATTTGAGTAATGGTAGTTTTTAAAACCGCAACTGTCCTTAAACCTTGCTTACCTTTTAAAGCACCATCGAAGCCATACAAACCTATACCAATTCGTACCATATCAAATTGCGCTTCCTTCCATCGAGTAACGCCAGATGTATTTAAAACATGCTTAATAGGCTCGTGCTTTAAAATTTTAGCTAATTGATTATACATTGTAGAAAACTCATTTAATTGCTCCTTTGTAAAATCATCATGCGCTGGATTATCGCTTGCCACTAAATGTGTAAAAATTGCTTTAACTTTTAATTGTTTACTATGTATTAAAACTGCTATCAGTTCAGGCATTTCAACTGCCTCAAACCCTAGCCTATGCATTCCTGTATCTAGTTTTAAATGTATAGGAAAAGCTTTTTCATCAGCTGGTAAAAAATTAAGGAAACTTTTTAAAATAGTTAAATTATAAATTTCGGGCTCTAACTGATACTTTACCATCGCTTCAAAAGCAGAGGGTTCTGGGCTCATTACCATAATTGGCAACGTAATTCCACTTTTACGCAGGGCGATGCCTTCATCTGCATAGGCTACAGCCAAATAATTTACTTTATGATGTTGCAATAAATTAGCGATTTCAAAACTTCCACTTCCATAAGAAAAAGCTTTAACCATCGCCATAACCTTAACTCCAGGTTGTAATTGAGCTCGATAATATTGTAGATTATCCGCCAATGCGTTTAAATTAATCTCTAAAATAGTATCATGAATTTTCTGAGTTAACAATTTGCTAATTCTTTCAAATTCAAATTTTCGAGCACCTTTAATTAAAATCGTTTCGTTATTAAAATGATTTTGAGCTAAATGTTCAATAAAATCTTGAGTAGTTTCAAAGAATTTAGCTTCCGTTTTAAATAAATGAGCAAAAGCCGATATATTTTCACCAATACCAATTAAACCATTTACACCTTTTTGAATAAGCAAAGCTGAAATTTCAGTATATAAATCCTCATTATTTTTACCAGTTTCATAAAAATCAGATAAAACCACTGTCCTTTTTGGATGTTGATTTTGAAGGTTTAAAAAATCCAAAGCTATCGCTAACGATGAAATATCCGCACTGTAAGAATCATCTATAATAGAACAATGATCTATTCCATTGATCAAAGCTAGGCGCATACTAACTTGCGTTAAGTTTCTCAACCTTAATTTAGCTTCAATTGGTTCATAACCTAAAGCCAATAAAGTAGCCCAACAGATAATTGCATTTTCTATTGCTGCTTTATCGCTAAATGGAATGGAACAATTTATTTCTTCTCCTTTGTATAATGCTGTGATTAAACTTTCATCGTCGATTTGTAAAACTGCAGTAATTTTCAAATCAGCTGAGAAATTAAAGCTCCAAGAAAACTTCTTTTTACCCGGTAAATTTCTTTCGTTGATATCTTTAGTATAATCTGGAGAATAAATAAAAAGCTCACAATGGTTAAATAGCTTTAACTTTTCTATCAGTTTTTGATGTGAGCTTTCAAATCCTTCTGCATGTGCTTCTCCAATATTCGTTAAAATTCCAATTGTAGGTTTAATGATATCCGCTAACCGTTCCATCTCTTCATTTCGAGAAATACCAGCTTCAAAAATGCCCAAATTATGCGCAGAATTAATTTCCCAAACCGCTAACGGAACACCAATTTGAGAATTAAAACTTTTTGGACTTCTGACAATATTATAATCTGCAGCGAGTAATTGATATAACCATTCTTTAGCAATCGTTTTCCCATTACTACCTGTTATGCCTATAACTTGCAAACTATGGTCAATTCTATGGCTCGTAGATAATTTCTGTAAAGCAGTTGAAACATTATCTACCAATAAGAAATTAGCAGTTGGAAACTGCTCATGGTAGCCTAAATCTGAAACAATAAAATTTCTAATTCCATTCTGGTAAGCATTAGCGATAAAGTCATGCCCATCACGCTGCGCTTTTATGGCGAAGAATAAAGAACCTGCCGGATCAATTACAGTTCTACTATCGGTTAACAACTTTCTTATAAGCGCATTTGGCTGAGGTAAAAAAGCTTTGGCTTCAAGTATTTGTGCTATTTTAGAAATGGAGTAAAATTCTTCGCTCATGGTTAGGCGAATTTATGGAAATAGCAGGTATAAAAAAAGTCCCGGTTTTGATTGGGACTTTTAGTTCGATTTGAGTACTTCCAAAAGCACGAATTTCGGAACATTTTACAAGCGATTTGCTATTGTTAATCAATGTGATATTAAAAAACCACTGATAAACAGGGCAAAAAAAATTTATCACATCGTTTTTTAATACCTGATATTACTTTTCATAAGAATTTTTTTGCCCATGTATAAATCAAAATGCTGTCGAGCCCAAAAGCCCTTCAAGACTGCAATATCCATCACTCTATCCTCTCGAATTGCACCTTTGGTAAAGAGATCTTGCTTATTATGTTTAGAAACATTAAAGTGATACATAATTTCATTGATGTGAAATATGTAAAAAGTATTACCATCTCCGTGGCATTTTCTGGGCTCTATAACGGACTTAGTTGATCGCGTACCCTCTGTGTCAAGAAACGTTAACACGACTTCATAACTATCCCCGGCTCCAGCATCATGATCAAATATCATCCGCCTTAGTGTTTCAGCATGATGACTTAGGCTGACATCAGAAAACACTTTATTCTTGGCAATATGGCAACGCCACAGTATAGAAAGAAAGAACAGCTTAGTGTTGACGTAATCCAAGTTCTCATATCTTATACAAGGCAAAATTTCTGAAGTCCCCTCATAAATCATCTTTTTTATGCCCAATTTCTCTGAGTGCTCGGCGTATATGTGATTACTGGCATATCGCTCCAAACCTCCTAAAATACGATTGTCACAATCACTGCAAAGTAATCCTCCTTCAAAATAACCACTTTGCATATATCGCTTTTTTTCATTGAAGTCGGCCAAATTAACGTTTATTAGTCTTCGTTCTTTCCCTAATAGTGACTTATACATAAAATTTGGAACGATGTGAGATTTCTTAATTAAATCCTTTTCTTGAAGACATAGTTGGCAAATCATAACGGCCTGGCTAATTTCAGGAACACTCCCGAATTGTAAGAGTGCAAAAATCAACACTTTTCAATTACCGATAGCTTGTTTTAAGATATGTTATTAACTTCATCAGTAAAACAACTGAAAATGAGTCCACAATTAGCATACCTAGAAAGCATAAAGGATAATCTTGATACTGTGACATACGATCATGTTTATCAAAGTATTAGACAGGTTCCAGATAAATATATTCCCACCGCTTTATTGCATAAAGGTCACTATATAGATCGTGTAAGGATTAATGAAGGGGAAAAACTCTTTACCAATGAACATGACGTTAGTTATATACACGATCCAGATATATTAGAGAAATATGTTGGCTTAGGAAGGTCAAACTCCGAACATCAAGCTGTGTTTTACGGGTCTATAGAATCGCCTGAAATTTCGACAGCCTCGTGTAGTAGCCTATTTTGAAACTACAAAATTATTCAAGAACCCTGAATTGCTGCCAGATAATATAACCGAACTATATACGATGAGCCGTTGGAGAATTATGGCTGAAATAGAGGTGGTGGAAATGATATTTGGCAAAGACGCACAAGAAAACAGCGAATATGCAAGAACATCAGTCACCAGTCAAATGAGCAAACTACCAAACGATGAAACAAGAAAGTTTTGCTATGAACAGGGAGAGTTTTTTAGTGAGGAATTTGCCCGGAAAGACGTAGGGGACAACCAGTCTTACAAGTATAAAATTTCATCTGCATATGCTAACTATATCTGGGACAGGACAGCCTTCAAAGACATAACGTACCCAAGCGTTCAATCAATATATCGTGGTCAAAATGTAGCCCTATTACCAGAATTAGTGGATAAATACCTAAAATTAGAAAGCGTAGCAGTCTTTAAATTTGAAAGAAAGGATGGTAAGAATTTTCCCGTCGATTGTACCAAAATCGCAACTGATTTAGGTGAAGAGAACATGAATTTCACCTATACAGATTATGTTGAAGCTGATTATCTTCCTGGAGGCAAATTTTACTAGAGTGAAGCACTAACAACCCTACGTGGTACAAATTCATTTGTAACCATTCTGGTTTCATTGTCCCGAATTTTTGTATTGTTAGCTAACAGACTAATATCATTATATCCTTTGAAGTTCCTTAATGAAAAGTTATCAGGAAGAGTTTTGAAATCGATCAATGTTACGTCAAGACCCGGTGATTGTCGTAAGAAGTCTTCCATATAAACAATCGGGTTCCGCTGCCAATCCTTTTCCGGAATTAAAAATATGCAATCTATGTCGTTTGGGCGATCATTGTCCAAATCTACGTAGCTTCCGCCTATAATAACATTTATTGGTTCGTTAATAATCTTCAATGACCTCAGACTTTCAACTGTCTCAATAAGATTTTTAAGCAACGTTTTTCTTTGATCACTGTAAGAAAATTCATCCTTAAATTCTTGAATTGGCAACACCTGAATTTCATCCTTACTCAAAACTTTAGGCAAGATTATTCCATCAATGGAGAAAATATCCATAAATTTAAGCCAGCACATAAACCGGTATTCTGGCCCACTAAAATCGCCATTCTTTAACATAACCTGTACTATTTCTAATGACAATTCTTTCGTGGGAGAATCTCCATAGGCTGCACGGATTTCCCGAAAAATCTGTCTAAATGTATTACCGTTTACTAGCGTCTGATCGTAACTCATA
>JBBSRF010000034.1:0-13545 GCA_038243335.1 Sphingobacteriales bacterium | reverse complement strand
GTAATTCCGCCATCTTTAAGAGCACTTGTATAGCGATTAAAATCTTTTTCTGCTAGTTTTAATTTAACACTCGCAGCTTCGATATTAGCTTTTGCCGCACTTGTGTTAGCTGAAGTTGCTATGATCTGCGCTTGGGAAACGTTTACTCCTGCGCTAGCTCCAGCTTGCCCAGCTTGCGCTAATTCCAATTTAATTTTGTAATCCTGATCATCTAGCTTAACTAAGATTTGACCTTCTTTAACCTTGGTGTTTTCTTCAAAGTTGATATTTTTCACATATCCGCCAACTCTTGCAACAACTGGACTAATATCTCCATCAATTTGTGCGTCGTCTGTTTCAACATGTTTGCTGAAGTAATCATATTTTGTATAGCCGAATATTGATCCGCCAATTAATAGGATAACTAAAATAATTGGGAGTAATTTATTCTTCTTTTTTTCTTCCTTTTCCATTTTTTATGTTGGTATAGTTATGTTTTTTTCTTTAATATTAATATTTATAATCCTTCTACTTTTTGTATATTGTTAAATAGCTAAGCATTAAATCTTGTAAATGATTAATTGTTCTCTCTTTTAAATTCTCTCTTTGTGAATCAATATTAATGTTGAAGCCCTGATCTGAAACAACTTTATTTGGAGAACTAACAATCATTGAAATTGACCCCATTATTGAAGCGATACAAAGTCTAACATCTACTTTTCTAAAACTTCCCTCATCAATACCGCTATTTATTATCGAATCAATTACTGCAAGATTTTGCGCCATAGCGTCTTTAATTTTGGTAAAAACCTCCGGCCTTTGTGTAAGTGAAAGTTCCCTGTGCATCATTTTATGAAATGAAATATTAGAAAATATTCGTGTAGTATATTGTTCAATTACTTTTAAAAGCTTTTCTTTAACAGGAATATTTTCTTGATTAATTAAATCTAATTGTGTTTTAAAATTAAAAATTCTACTTTCCATTATCTCTAAGAATACGCCCTCTTTACTTCCGAAGTAGTAATTGATCATTGCTAAATTAGCTCCTGATTCTTTAGCGATATGTCGAGTTGAAGTGCCTTCATATCCAAGTTGTGAAAACAACACTTCTGCGGCATTGAGAATATCAGTTTTTTTATCAGTTTTTTCCATTTTAAAAATAATGAGCGCAAAACTAATCAATCGATTGATTAGTTTTGTAATTTATTTTTAATCATTTACAAATGAATGATAAATAACTACCTTTAGTTAATTTGATACTAAAGTATTTTTATATGAATAAATTCTCTTGCTTACGCTTTTTTACAATACTTACTTTAATTTTACTATCATCATTTACTTCAAAAACAAATAAAGCTGAGATTACAAATAGTTGGATTAGGATAAATCTTTTAGGTTACCAACCAAAAGCTGATAAAGTTGCAGTTTGGGCTAGTAAAAGCAATGAAATTCCAGTTAAATTTGAATTGATAGATGAGCAAAGTAGAATAGTTGTTTATTCATCCACTAATATTAAACCTTACGGTAAGTATGGTCCATTTACTTCGACAGCAAAATTAAATTTTTCTGAATTTAAACTTCCTGGAAAGTATTTGCTTAAAGTGGGAGATGTTATTTCTCCAACAGTGATTATTAATGAAGAAGTTTATCGAAATACGGCGGATTTCGCTTTGCGATATATGCGCCAGCAAAGAAGTGGTTTTAATCCTTATTTAAAAGATAGTTGCCATACACATGATGGTTTTGTTTTATATGGAAGCAAGGCCGGAATTAAAGATAGTACTTTTTATGATGCTTCTGGCGGTTGGCATGATGCTAGTGACTATTTACAATACTCTACCACTTCAGCAAATGCAACATATCATTTACTAATGGCTTATAGAGATTTTCCTAAAGCTTTTTCTGATGAAAAACAAGCCAACGGTTTAAATGGTAAAAATGGCAGGGCCGATGTTTTGGATGAAGCTAAATGGGGTTTAGATTGGTTACTAAAAATGCATCCAAAAGAGAATATTATGTTTAATCAGTTAGCGGATGACAGAGACCATATTTCAATGCGTATTCCAAAAGAAGATAGTCAATATGGTAAAGGATTTGAACGCCCTTTGTATTATATAGATGGTTTGCCACAGCAAAGAGGGAAGTTTTTGAATAATACTACTGGAACTAGCTCTACTGCAGCAAAATTTGCAAGCGCATTTGTTTTGGGTTCAAAACTTCTTGCTAATTCTGATCAAAAGTATGCTGAAAATTTAAATCAAAAAGCCAAATCTGCATTAGCTTATGCAAACCTAATCAAAGGGGTTACACAAACAGTTTCTGTTAAGTCGCCTTATATTTATGCTGAAGATAATTGGGTAGATGATATGCAATTGGCTTACGCTTCTGTACTAAAGTCTGAAAACAAAAAGGCCGAAAAAAATAGTTTAGCAATGGCTTTCGAATATGCTAAACAAGAACCCATTACGCCATGGTTAACGCGTGACACGGCTAATCACTATCAATATTATCCATTTATAAATATAGGACATTATGAATTGGCCAAACAAAGTTCTGGAGAAACAAAAAATGAACTGATTAATTATTATAAGCAAGGGATAGAAGCAGTAAATATAAGAGCTGAGAAAAATGCATTTAACCGTGGTGTTCCTTTTATTTGGTGTAGCAATAACCTTACAGTTGCCTTTGCTATGCAGTGTTTTTGGTATAAAGAATTAACCGGATATACTACTTTTAGTGAATTAGAACAGGCAAATTTTGACTGGCTTTTTGGTTGTAATCCGTGGGGAACGAGTATGGTTTATGGCTTACCAAGTTGGGGGGATACACCTGTAGATCCACACTCTGCTTTTACCCATTTAAAAAATTATCCAATAGATGGTGGATTGGTAGACGGGCCAGTTTATACGAGTATATATAAAGGTTTAATTGGTATACAACTCACAAAACTAGATTCTTATGCTGATTTTCAAAGTGATTTAGCGGTCTATCACGATGATTATGGAGATTATAGCACTAACGAGCCAACAATGGATGGCACGGCATCATTAGTATATCTATTAGCGGCATGTGATAGTAAAACACAATCGCCTGGTAAAGAGCTCACTATAGATGAAGGAGCCATTATTCGAGGAAATAAAAACAAGAAAAAAATTGCCTTAGTTTTTACAGGAGATGAATTTGCTGATGGAGGGGAAAGTATTGCGAATACATTATCTAAAAACAGAGTGAATGCATCTTTCTTTTTAACAGGAAGGTTTTATGATAATCCTAACTTTAAAAACATCATTAAGAAAATTAAGAAAAACGGAAATTATCTAGGTGCACATTCTAATGACCATCTTTTATATGCCGATTGGAAAAGCAGAAATGTCTCGCTCATTAGTAGAGATATTTTTAATACAGATTTGAATAAAAACTATTCAGCGATGGCCAAGTTTGGCATTAATAAACAAGAAGCTAAATACTTTTTGCCACCATACGAGTGGCATAATCAAGAAATAGCAAACTGGACTAAAGAATTGGGTTTGCAATTGGTAAATTTTACACCAGGCACAAGATCTAATGCAGATTATACTTATCCTGAAATGGGAAATTCTTATCGTTCTAATGAGGAAATATACCAATCTATTTTAAATTACGAAAAGACAAATCCAAATGGATTAAATGGGTTTATGTTGTTGCTACACATAGGAACGGATCCGAGAAGAACTGATAAGCTCTATGATAAATTACCTGAATTAATTCAATATCTCAAAGGGCTTGGTTATGAATTGGTAAAAATTAATGAATTATTAGCAGAAGAACCGTAAATCATTTAATTTTTGAAATAAATCTTTACCTTTGGGATAAATTTTAAATGAAATGAACACAGAAAATAAAAATAGTTTTGAGTGGGTTTGGTATGTTATCGGCATGTTAACAGGTATTTTAGCAGTTTTAGCAGTTACCAGCCACATTGGTTATTTATTTTTAGGCGCAATTTTAGGCATAATATTTACTGCAATATTTGTTAATAACATTGTTAAAGGGCGTGAATACTAACGCTATTAAGTTATAAGAAATGAAAAAAATTGGCTTATGTTTGATGGGTGTATTATTTGCTTTTTATGTAAATGCGCAAACTTCGAGTACTGCGGTTAAATTTTCTGCAATAGACTCAAGTCCTTTAGATGTATTGTATTATCCAATAAATGCGCCTAAGGTAAAGTTTGGTGATAATTCAATGCCAATTATAAAAGTTTTATATTCTCGTCCTGCTAAAAAGGGAAGAGATGTATTTGGTGTTTTAGAGCCTTTTGATAAAGTTTATCGTATGGGAGCAAATGAAAATACTGAAATCACTTTTGCAAAGAATGTTATTATTGGTAATAAAAAAATCAAAGCTGGAACGTATAGCTTATTTGCAATTCCAACTGCAACAAAGTGGACTATTATTGTAAATAAACAGACAGATAGATGGGGAGCTTATAATTATGATGCTACCAAAAATGTAATTACAGTGGACGTTGATGTAAATAAACTGGATAAAGTAATTGAAAACTTTTCTATGAGTTTTACTGATTTGCCAAACGGGGCTAACTTAGTTATAGGCTGGGATAAAACTCAAGTAATACTTCCAATTCTTTTTAAGAAATAGATAAGATTTTGAGTTAGAGAAAATAGATTTCTCCTCATAAATTCGTTCGAAATTACAGCAAAAAAAGGGAGTTTTTAAACTCCCTTTTTTTGTGTAGTATATTTTCTTTTTCTTAAGAAACTATCTATGTAAAGTAAAGCTAAAACCAGATCTACAATTAAGAAAATTCTAATTGAGGTAGGTGTCACAATTTTGCTTTCGTAAAAATTAAGATTCATTTGAGGCAAATCAAATTTTAAACTTAAATCTACATTTGCGATTACATACCCAAAAATTGCAACAATGGAAAGGATAAAAAACCCACCGATGCTATATATAATTCTATTGTCTACTTTTGTTTTTAAAGCTACTGGCTTAAGCTCTAGATTTACTTGTTCCATTACATTTCTGGTAAAAGACATCGAAGGTTCTTCGAACTCAAGGCTTCTTAATTCATTTTGCAGGAATAACAGCTCATTGTAAACTATGCTATATTGTAAATTAGCTTTTATTTTAGCTTCAATTATATTTTTTTCGGCGATAGTGCAATTCCCGTCGATGTAGTTCCAAAGTTGTTCTTCTATTGTGTTCATATCAGTTCTTTAACTTCATCCTTTAACAAATATTGTAATTTTTCTTTTAACCTATGCCTTGCCCTGTGCAGTTTTACTTTTATAGTATTTGGAGGCATATTTAATGTTAATCCAATTTCTTCTAAACTTTGCTCTCCTTTATAAAACAGCGTAATAATTGCAGCATCATCTGGTAAAAGCAAATCAATAGCTTGATTTAAATAGACATAACTTGATTTTTTCTCATAGCTATCAGCATCAAAACCAGAACCGCTATTGGCGATTTGCAAAACATTTTCATCATCATTTATTGACTGTGTAGCTAACCTTTTTTTGCGAAGAAAAGTCATGGCGGTTGTATAAGTTATAGTATATAACCAAGTGCTAAACTTTGATGTTTGCTTAAATGTACCCAAAGCTTTGTATGCCTTAATAAAACAATCTTGCGCCACCTCTTCAGCATCCTCTCTATTCTTTGCAAACCGCATAGCTAAGGTAAAAACAAACCTTTGATGGCGCTTTACCAAAACAGCATACTGATTAGTATTACCATCTAGAACTGCGTTTATTAAAGCGATGTCTGTTTCCTTTTCTTGCATGTTATACAACTAAGACCACTTAGATTTGAATCAGGTTACACCAAGGTACGATATTAATGACATCGATTTAATATTGTGTCAAAAGCAAAGCCACATATATTTATAATAAAAACTAGGGATTAGACTTTGTTTTCTGCAATAAATTTTAAACCTAAAATAGAAAGGATTAAGGTGGTGATAAAGAAAACACGCCAAAAGCTAACAGGCTCTTTAAAAAAGATAATTCCTACTAAAACAGTACCAACTGCGCCAATACCAGTCCATACTGCATAAGCCGTTCCCAATGGTAAAGTTATGGTTGCCTTATTTAAGAAAACAAAACTCATAGTAGCGCAAACTAAAAACCCCAAACCCCATTTTAAATTGGCGAAATTATTAGACAATTTTAGGCAAGTTGTAAACCCTATTTCTAAACAACCAGCAATAATTAAATAAATCCAACTCATAATTTTATTTTTTGCAAATATGAGTTACTTAAATCTTATTTGCACTATACAAATGTTAAGAAATAATTTATTACTCAAGTACATCATATTTTTTTTGAGCAGTGTAACCTTATTTTTTTTGCTGTTGTCATAGTATTCAGAAAGCATTAATAAACAAAAAATATTTATCAATTTTAAAAAAACAACATTATGGAAGCAATATTAGTACCCATCACATTATTCATCTGTACGTTTGCAATGGTTTTCGGTATCAGATATTTATCTAACAAAGAAAAAATGGCAATGATAGAACGCGGAATAGATCCAGGCATTCACAAAGCCACACCAAAACCATTTATGAGTTTAAAATTCGGATTATTACTGGTTGGTTTAGGTATAGGATTATTAGTTGCCTTATTTACAGTAAGAGGGGTTTTTGGTTCAGAAATGACACACGGAGAAGAAGGACAGGCTGTAGCTATTTATTTTGGTTGCATTGGTATCTTCGGTGGTTTAGGCTTAATTGCTTCTTATTTTGTAGAGAAAAAATGGCTAGATAAGCAAGGATAGTCTAAAAGAGAGTCCGAAGTCAGAGGCCGGAAGTCCGAAGATTGGAGATGAAAAGTCTGAAAGTCTGGGAGGTCGGAAAGATTGGGTTTTCTAAAAATCCAGTCTTTTTTGTTAAAAATCCAGTCTTTTCGAAGCAAAATCTCAGCTTCAGTAGTCAGACTTTTAAAAAACCCTAATCAGAACTTTCTGCATCTTAACATCTGACTTTCAGAATAAAATCTTCAAGACTTATTAAAAGTATAGCCAAGTCTTTCTGAGCCCAAACCTCGGACCTCGGTCATCTGACTTTTAAACTTTTAAATAGGTTTAGGCAAAATAGCGACTGTTAATCTGCTAATACAATAGATTTTCCCTCTATCGTTATACATTTTAATTTCCCATATGTGGGTTTTTCCGCCGATGTGTAAAGGTTTGCAAATACCTTTTACAAAACCAGAACTTACTGGACGAATATGATTTGCATTTACCTCTAAACCAACTGCAATATGTTTATTTGGGTCAATGCACATGTAACTCGCAATGCTGCCTAATGTTTCTGCTAAAACTACAGATGCACCACCATGTAAAATTCCGGCAGGTTGATGTGTGCGTTCATCTACAGGCATTGTTGCACAGATAAAATCCTCTCCAATTTCTGTAAATTCAATACCTAAAACAGTGCCTATATGATTTTTTGGCCTATCATTAAGCAATGTAGGTGTGAATTCTTTAAACCAAATCATATATATCTTTCCTTAATAATTTTTATATGGTGTATCACATGTCCAGCTAGTAAATAAACTAATGCGCTAACACTTACATTTTTACCGCTTACATTACCAACCCTATTTAATTCTTCCTCATTTAATGATTTAATTAGAAACATATTGGCTCTTCTTAGTGCAGCAAACTCTACAGACAAGCTAAATATGCTTCTATCTTTAAAGAAAGCATTAGCAACATAGCTGTCCTCGTCAAAACCAGGTAACATTGCTTTTTCACTCCTAGCTAAACACGTTAAGCGATAAACCATAATTCTTTCTGTATCAATCATGTGTCCTACTAATTCTTTCAGTGTCCATTTTCCTGGTGCATAAGCATAATCACATTTATCAGCAAGGTTGTTTAAATAGTTAGAAAATTCTGCGCCTTGATTTTCTAAAATCTCAATAACATCACCATCAACTGCATTGATATAATTACTAAATGCTTCTGGATATTCCTGTGTTTGTGGTCGGTTCATATGTGATACTACTTTTTAATATAATTCTAAATGTTGTGCCTTTGCCCAACTCAGATTCTTTTACAAATATTTGTCCGCTATGGTAATTTTCTACAATCCTTTTGGTTAAAGATAAACCTAAGCCCCAACCGCGTTTTCTGGTAGTATAACCTGGCTGAAAAAGAGCATCAAATTTAGATCTAGGGATTCCTTTTCCAGTGTCGCTAACATCTATAAAAACTTCTTCTTTGGCTAAATTTTCAATAATATTAATACTAATTGAACCCTCATTTCCAATCGCATTAGCTGCATTTTTAAGTAAATTTTCAATTACCCAATCAAATAATGGAATGCTTAGCATTGCCCTAACTTGTTTATCACCAGTTATTTTAAAAATAATTTTATCTGAAGTTCTAACTTTAAAATAATCTACAAAATCTTGAATAACTAAGTATACAATATGATCTTCGAGCATCGGTTTAGATCCAATTTTTGAGAAACGATCCGTTATGATTTCTAATCGATGAATATCGTTCTGCATTTCGGCAATTAAAGGATCATCTTCTGCATTAAATTTCGATTTCATTAACTCTACCCAAGCCATGAGAGAAGAAATAGGGGTGCCTAATTGATGAGCCGTTTCTTTTGCCATGCCTACCCAAACTTGGTCTTGTTCTGCTTTACGTGCAGAGCTAAATGCAACATAGGCAGCTAGAATAAATAAGCCAATTACACCTAATTGTATATATGGAAAAAATCTTAATTGAGTTAAAATAAATGAATCCTTATAATAAGCAATCAATGGCTCACCTTCTATACCCATCATTCTTGCGGGCTTATGTTGGCTTTTCATTTTTTCCAATTGCCTAGCAAAATAAATAGAGTCATATGCTTTAGTTTGGTCGCCCACATATAAGGTTTTAGCTGTGTCTAAGCCAACCCAAGTACTAATAGAGCCATCTACTTTGGTAATAATAACGTCCATCTTATTGTTTTCTTTAATGGTATCGAAAACTTCGGTTAGTTGTTCATTGTCATACATTTTCATTTGCTGTTCTAGTACTTTTACCAAAAGTTGAAATTGTGAAGCTTCTTCACGTTCCATTTTTTTGACAAAAAAGTCAGAATAGATTACAGATGCACCGCCAATAACGATTGCAAAAATCAATAGGAATAGTTTCCAACGGCGTTTTTTTTGATATGGATTCATAACAGATGATGCCAAATTACGAAAAAATGTAAAATGTAAGGTGGAAAATGTATCATATCAAGATACAAATTCGGCCAACATGCCATTTTCCACCTTACATCTTCCATTGAAATCATATCTTTGCAATGTAATGGAAAAGAAGATTAGAGTAAGATTTGCACCAAGCCCAACAGGAGGTTTGCATTTAGGCGGCGTTCGTACCGCTTTATTTAACTATTTATTTGCCAAAAAACACAAAGGAACTTTTGTGCTACGTGTAGAAGATACAGACCAAACGCGTTTTGTAGAAGGTGCTGAACAATATATTGTAGATTGTTTAAATTGGTGCGGGATATCGCCAGATGAAAGCCCGCAAAATCCTGGTGCTTTTGGGCCATATCGCCAAAGCGAGCGCAAAGCAAGCTACAAGCAATATGCTGAACAATTAATTGCTAATGGCTATGCTTATTATGCTTTTGATACCACAGAAGAATTAACAGCAAAAAGAAGCGAAGAGCCTAACTTTTTGTACGGACAAAAGAATAGAATGCAAATGCGCAACTCTTTAAATTTAACACCGCACGAAGTTGATGCACTATTGGCAAGTGAAACTCCTTATGTAGTTAGAATTAAAATACCAGAAAATGAACAAATATCTTTCTCTGATATGATTAGAGGACAGGTTGGCTTTGATACTAATTTAGTGGATGATAAAGTTTTGCTTAAAGCAGATGGAATGCCAACCTATCATTTGGCGGTTGTAGCTGATGATAAAGCAATGGAAATTACGCATGCTTTTAGAGGGGAAGAATGGTTGCCATCTGCACCTGTACATATTTTATTGTGGAAATATTTAGGATGGGAAGATTCTATGCCACAATGGGCACATTTGCCATTAATTTTAAAACCTGATGGCAATGGAAAGCTAAGTAAACGTGACGGAGATAGACTTGGTTTCCCTGTTTATGCCATGAATTGGACAGATCCAAAAACGGGAGATTTAACAAAAGGGTTTAAAGAATTAGGCTTTATGCCTGAAGCTTTTGTTAATCTTTTAGCAATGCTAGGTTGGAATGATGGAACCGATAGAGAAATATTCACTTTAGCAGAACTTATAGAACTTTTTTCCATCGAACGTATAAGCAAGGCAGGTGCAAAATTTGATTTCGAAAAGGCAAAATGGTATAACCATGAATGGATAAAACAATCATCAGCTGTCAGTTTACAGTTGGCAGTTAGCAATAGCTTGGCAGAACAAAATATTGAGGTTAATGATCAAGATTTATTACTAAAAGTAATAGATATGGTAAAAGACCGCTGTAATTTATTAGGTGATTTTGTTGCCCAAAGCTCTTACTTTTTTGAAGCACCAAAAGCTTATGATGAAGCTGCGGTAAAACCAAAATGGACTGTAGAAAAAGCAGATTTCTTCAAAGTGTTTGCAGCTAATTTAACTGATAACATGGAGGCTGTTACATTAGAGAATGATTTTAAATCTCTTGCAGAAACAAAAGGTTTTAAGCCAGGAGAATTGATGCTGCCTTTTAGAGTGATGTTAGTTGGGGGTAAATTTGGACCAGGTGTTTTTGATATTGCGGTGTTATTAGGTAAAACAGAAACTCAAAACAGAATAGAAAAAGCAATAAAAGTATTTGGCGAATAAACAATTTGATTTAAAAATTGTCTATCTTTTATAAAAATTAAATCTGAAAATTATGCAATGGTTTGGTAAAGGAAGTAATAATGTAGAAGACGGTAGAAGCGGGGGCGGTAAGGCTGTATTAGGTGGTGGCATTGGTATAGTTGTAGTAATTATTGGTTTGTTTTTTGGCCATGATTTAACTGGCCTAGTGGGTCAATTTCCAACAACAGAGCAAAGTGAAGTTGTAAAAGGTACACCACAAGATGAGCAAGGTAAATTTGTGGCCGGAGTTTTAGAATCAACTGAACAAGTTTGGGATGCGCAATTCCAAAATCTAGGTGCCCGTTATGAGCATCCCACCTTACGATTATTTAGAGATGGAGTTCAATCTGCATGTGGTGGAGCAACAGCTGCAGTTGGACCGTTTTATTGTCCGGGTGATCAGAAAATATATATTGACTTATCATTTTATGAGGAGATGAAGAACCGTTTTGGTGCAGCAGGAGACTTTGCTCAGGCCTATGTTATTGCACATGAAGTTGGTCACCATGTTCAAAATCTTTTAGGAACATCTGAAAAATTACAAACTGCAAAAGGTAAAGTAAGCGAAGTAGAATACAATAAATTATCAGTAATGTTAGAATTACAAGCAGACTTTTATGCTGGTGTTTGGGCGCACCACGCACAGAACTTAAAAGACTTTAAACTTGATGCGGGAGATATTGACGAAGCTTTAAATGCGGCAAATGCTATTGGAGACGATAAATTACAAAAAGAAACACAAGGCAGAGTAGTTCCGGATGCATTTACTCACGGCACATCGGCACAAAGAATGTATTGGTTTAAAAAAGGCTATGAAACTGGAGACCTTAAACAAGGAGATACTTTTAATGCTAGGAAATTATAGCTCAAACTTTTATCTAGAGCCAAAAAATTTTTGTTTTTAAATATTTAATTTATCCTAAACAATTATTAATTTAGTTTGTTTACAGTTATTACAACTGTTTTTTAATCATATTTATGACTGTAAACCAGCCAAACTAACATAATTATTTTTTGAATGATTCTTATTGTAGATGATACCCCTCAGAACTTAGTTTCATTAAAAAAAGTTCTCGAAAAGCATGATTTTGAAGTTGACACAGCAGCTTCAGGAGAAGAGGCATTAAAAAAAGTTTTAAAAAACTCTTACGTTTTAATTATTCTTGATGTTCAAATGCCAGGAATGGATGGCTTTGAAGTTGCTGAAGCAATTTCTGGCTACAGTAAAGCTAAAGAAACAGCAATCATCTTCTTGTCTGCCGCTAATACAGAATTTAAATTTATTGCAAAAGGATACTCTTCTGGTGGTTTAGATTATATCACAAAACCTGTTGATATGAATATTCTCTTGCTTAAAGTAAAAACTTTTTATCGTATTTATGAGCAAAATAGAAAGCTTAATGAAATGCAAAATACGCTTTTAGCAGAAATTGAAATTCGGAAAGAAGCAGAACGTAAAAAAGATGAATTTATCAGTATAGCAAGTCATGAACTTAAAACGCCATTAACAAGTGTAAAAGGTTATGTGCAACTTTTAGAAAGAAGCGTAAATAAAGGCGATACTGAAACTGTTAAAAAGCACTTAGGTAAGGCGCAAGTTCAATTAGAAAAATTAAATATCCTCGTTGGAGATTTACTGGATATTTCTAAAATGGAAAGCGGTAAAATCAAATTTAATATGCAGCATTTTTCTATAGATCGTTTGATAGATAATCTAATAGATGTAATGCACCAATCCAGTCCAGAGTTTAAAATTAAGAGAATAGGATTTGCAAATATGGATATTTATGGGGATGAAATGCGACTTGAGCAGGTAATTGTAAATTTCTTAACTAACGCGATTAAATACTCTCCCGGAACAAATGAAATTGATGTAACTGTAAGTATTCAAAATAATAAATTATATTTAGCAGTCAAAGACTTTGGCATTGGAATGTCGCCTGAACAGCAAAAAAATGTTTTCGAAAAATTTTATCGTGTAGAAGAAACTTCACAGCGCTTCCCAGGTTTGGGGATTGGATTATATATCTCTTCAGAGATTATCACAAGACACGGCGGACAAGTTGGATTAAAAAGTGAATATGGAAATGGATCAGAATTCTATTTTAGTATACCTACAGATATAATAACTGAAGCTTAAATCATAACAATTGTTGAATGAAACAATCTCTTAAAAGTAACCTCCGCCTCGGATTAGGATTATCATTAATTATACTCATACTTAGTTCGCTCGCTTCTTACGTAAGTATAAGAAATTTGATTAAAAGCTCAGATTTAGTTGCGCATAGTAATTTAATAATTAATGATTTGGAGAATGTAATGTCTACCTTAAAAGATGCAGAAACAGCTCAAAGAGGATATATATTAACTGGGAATAAAGTTTTTCTAGATCCATATATCGGATCGGACGAAAAAATAAATTTATTATTTCAAGGTATTACTCAAGAAATTAAGAGTAATCCAATTCAACAAAACAGATTAAAAGAACTTAAAAAATTATTAGATTATAGATTAAGTATTTTAGCAAAAACTATTGCGATTAAAAGTAAAGGGGGATCTATTTCTGAAACTAGTTTATTAGAGGGTAAGCTTTATATGGATAAAGTGAGGTTGATTGTTAAAAAAATGCAAAATGAAGAAACTGGAATTTTAGCATCACGTACAACTAAATTAAACTCCTTTTCTACTTATACGCCAATACTTATTAT
>JBBSRF010000033.1:0-13631 GCA_038243335.1 Sphingobacteriales bacterium | reverse complement strand
GATAGTCTGATGTCAGAATTCAGAAGATTAAGCAGTAAAACATTTCAACAATAGCGCAATTTAGTCTTTCAATTTTTTATTAATTTTCTTTTAAAAATCCTCTCAAAAAACATTCATTTTTCTTACCTTTGCGGCTTAAAATAATAGCCTTCATGAGTCAGTCCGTAAAGATCAAAAACGCTTTAATTTCTGTTTATTACAAAGATGGTTTAGCGCCATTGGTACAATATTTAGCCCAGCAAGGCGTAACGCTATATTCTACTGGTGGTACAGAACAATTTATCAAAGATTTAAACTTACCTGTTGTAGCTGTTGAGGACTTAACTGGCTATCCTTCTATTTTAGGTGGAAGAGTAAAAACATTACATCCGAAGGTTTTTGGCGGAATTTTAAACCGTAGAAATTTAGCTGGCGATCAAGAGCAAATTGAGCAATATGGAATTCCTGAAATTGATTTAGTGATTGTTGATCTTTATCCTTTTGAAGAAACCGTAAAAGCTGGCGGAACTGATACAGAAATTATTGAGAAAATTGATATAGGTGGTATTTCTTTAATTAGAGCGGCAGCAAAAAATTTTAATGATGTAGTTATCATCGCATCAAAAGATGATTACGGAAATTTATTAGAAGAACTAAAAGCGCAAGATAGCGCAACAACTTTAACACAACGCAAATCTTATGCTAAAAAAGCATTCCATACCTCTTCTCATTACGATACTGCAATTTTCAATTATTTCAATACAGAAGAGCCTTTAAATGTTTTCAAACAAAGCGTAAAACAAGCCCAAACTTTAAGGTATGGCGAAAACCCTCATCAACAAGGTGCTTTTTATGGGAACTTGGAGGAGATGTTTACGAAATTAAACGGTAAAGAATTAAGTTATAATAATTTAGTAGATGTAGATGCAGCCGTTGCTTTAATGGATGAATTTACTGAACCTACTTTTGCAATTTTAAAACATACCAACGCTTGTGGTATCGCTTCTAGACCTACTGTTTTGCAAGCATGGACAGCTGCTTTAGCATGTGACCCTATTTCTGCTTTCGGAGGTGTGTTGATTACCAATCAAGAAGTTGATTTGGCTACAGCACAAGAGATTAACAATCTATTTTTTGAAGTTTTAATAGCTCCATCTTACCAAGCAGAAGCTGTAGAGTTATTTAAAGTAAAGAAAAACAGAGTCATTTTACAACGCAATGAAGTTGAGTTGAGCAAAAAACAATTTAAAACTTTATTGAACGGCGTAATTGAGCAGGATAAAGATTTGAATTTAGAATCTGCTGAACAAATGAAAACGGTAACTGAAAAATCTCCTAGTGATGCCTCTATTAAAGATTTGATCTTTGCAAACAAAATTGTAAAACATACAAAATCTAACACTATTGTTTTTGTGAAAGATAACGTATTAATTGCAAGTGGAGTTGGGCAGACATCTAGAGTTGATGCCTTAAAACAAGCAGTTGTAAAAGCAGAAGCATTTGGTTTTAGTTTGAAAGATGCAGTTATGGCATCTGATGCTTTTTTTCCATTTCCAGATTGTGTAGAGTTAGCTGCAGATGCTGGAATTATTGCAGTTTTACAACCAGGTGGTTCTATTAAAGACCAAGATTCTATTGACATGTGTAATCAAAAAGGCATTGCAATGGTAACAACTGGCGTTAGACATTTTAAACACTAATTAAAGTCCGAAAGTCGGGAAGCATATACTGAGGGAGGAGATTAAAGTTCTTTGCAACCCTATCTTTAAGGGCGCCGAAATTGCGAGATAGTTTTAGCGAACTCTGCAACTTCTAATAATAGTAAAGCATTTTGTTCTTTAAACCCGATAGTAGTGCACACGTAGTGGTTGCCATAATGAATACCACGAAGTAAAACGAATAGCGGGACTGAAGGAACAACAGCGCGAATTACATTGATTTTCAAATCTTTCTGAAAACGATAATTTAGATAGCTGAGATTTTTTTAATTTTAAATACAATAAAAAGATGTATTTTTACATTGTATAAGTACACATTATTTTAATACGATAAAACACCAATTATAAATGGGATTATTTAACTGGTTTACGCAGGAAGTTGCTATTGATTTAGGCACAGCGAACACCCTAATTATACATAACGATAAAGTAGTAGTAGACGAACCTTCGATAGTTGCTTTTGATAGAACTACCAATAAAATTATTGCTATTGGCCGTCAGGCGATGCAAATGGAAGGTAAAACACACGATAATATTAGAACGGTTAGACCTCTAAAAGACGGCGTAATTGCAGATTTTAATGCTGCGGAAGCGATGATTAAAGGTATGATTAGAATGCTTAATGGCGGTAAAGGCTGGATGTTTCCGTCTTTAAGAATGGTTATTTGTATTCCAAGTGGGATTACTGAAGTTGAAAAACGTGCAGTTAGAGATAGTGCAGAAATTGCAGGCGCTAAAGAAGTTTACCTAATTCACGAGCCGATGGCTGCTGCTGTTGGTATTGGCATCGACGTGGAAGAGCCTATGGGAAATATGATTATTGACATAGGTGGAGGTACGACTGAAATTGCGGTTATCGCTTTATCTGGTATTGTTTGTGATCAATCTATCCGTGTTGCGGGAGATAATTTTGATAGTGATATTGTAAATTATATCCGTAGACAACATAACATTATGATTGGTGATCGTACAGCTGAAAAAATTAAAATTGAAGTTGGTGCTGCTTTGCCAGAATTGGCTGATCCACCTGCAGATTATGCTGTACAAGGAAGGGATTTAATGACGGGTGTACCTAAACAAATTACAGTTTCATATACTGAAATTGCTCATTGCTTAGATAAATCTATCTCTAAAATTGAAGAAGCGATTTTAAAAGCTTTAGAGATTACTCCACCTGAACTTTCTGCAGACATTTACCAAACTGGAATTTATTTAACTGGTGGTGGTGCATTGTTACGTGGTTTAGATAAACGTGTTGCAGCAAAAACAAAATTACCTGTTCATGTTGCAGAAGATCCTTTAAGAGCTGTTGTTCGCGGAACAGGTATAGCACTAAAAAATATTGGTAATTTTAAATTTTTAATTCAATAATTAACTAATAAGTTGTAAGTTTTACGTTTTACGTTTTTGGCTTACAACGTACAACTTTTAACTTACAACTAAAATGCGTAACCTTTGGATTTTCATTAGTAGATACAACGCATTTTTCTTTTTTTCCTTTTTTTTTGGAATTGGTATTTACCTTACCTTAAAAAACAACACTTATCAAAAAAGCATAACAATAAACTCTACTAATGAAATTGTTGGTAGTGCTTATGAGCGTTTAAATGTTGTTAAACGTTATCTAAATTTAGGTCAGGTTAATGATAGTTTAGCTATAGAAAATGCAAAACTCAAAACTGAACTTCTTGCCCTAAAAGATATAGACAGCAACCAAATTTTAAAGGTTAAGGATACAGTTAATCAACAACAGTATACTTTATTTGCCGCAAAAGTAATTAAGAATTCTATCAGCCTGCGAAATAATTATATTACTATTAATAAAGGCAGTGTCGATGGAATTGTTAAAGACATGGCAGTAATTTCTCCTCAAAAAGGAGTAGTTGGCTTTGTACAAGAAGTATCAGAACATTTAGCTATCATCAGATCTTTGCTAAATAAGAACACTGCGATAAGCGTATTTGTTAAAAAAAATAATGCCTTTGGCTCTTTAGTTTGGGGTGATGGAAATTTTAATTATCAAAAAGCTTACGTAAAGGAAATTCCCAACCACATTAAAGTTAATATTGGAGATACTATTATAACGTCTGGTGTGGGGAGCTTTCCGAGAGGAATTGATGTTGGTAGAATTAGCAAAACTGGTATAAGTACTGGAGATAGTTTTATGACTTTAGAAATTGGATTATCTAACAATTTCAGTACACTACAATACGTTTATGTTGTAAAAGACAGATTAGGAGTAGAGCAAAAAGATTTAGAAAGTAAATTACCAAATGAATAGTAGAACAATTTTTATCAACATTTTTAGATGGTTCATACTACTGTTTGTACAGATTTTTTTGTTAAGAAACTTGAACTATTACAATCTCTCAACTCCGTTTATTTATATTCTTTTCATTTTAGTTCTTCCATTTAGAATTCCTAATCTTTTACTTTTTATATTGGCATTTTTGACTGGCTTAACTATGGATGCTTTTTACGATACAATTGGCGTACATACATCAGCGTGTGCAGTTTTAGCTTTAGTTAGAATATTGTTTATTTCAGTGAGTGTTAATAGAGATGCGTTTGATGAACCAGAACCTTCTTTAGGTAATATGGGTTTTAAATGGTTTACTTTGTATGCATTAATTTGCATTTTTATGCACCATTTAGTCGTGTTTTTCCTAGAAGCATTTAAGTTTAATGAGTTAATTTATACTTTGAGTAGAGCATTGATAAGTGTAGTTTTTAGCCTATTTATTATCTTATTGGTTGAGTTCACATTTCACAATAGAAAAGCAAACTAAATGGATCAATTGTTTAATAGAAAATATATTATCCAAGGTCTATTTGTTATACTTGCAATTTTACTTTTAGGCAATCTTTTTTACATACAAATAGGAACAGATAAATATTTTATCAATGCAAACTCTAACGCCCTACGTAAAAGTTATATTTTTCCGGCTAGAGGGGTAATTTTAGATAGAAATAACAAGATTTTAGCACAAAATCAGCCTACTTACGACCTTATAGTTACACCTAAATTGGTTAAACCTTTTGACACACTTTCCCTATGCGAAATTATTGGGATTGATATGCCAACTTTTAGAGAAAAGTTAAGAAAAGCTACAGTTAAATCTAGATACCAAGCCTCTATATTTCAGAAGTTACTATCTGTACAAACTTATGCAGCTTTACAAGAAAAATTAGCAAATTATGAAGGTTTTGAAGTTCAAAAAAGAACAATAAGATATTATCCTGATAGTATTGCTAGTCACTTTTTAGGTTACATGCGAGAGGTAACTCCTACTGATTTAGAAAAATTTGAAGGATATTATAATTCTGGAGACTACATAGGTAAAGCAGGTATTGAAAAAGAATATGAAGTTAGTTTAAGAGGTAAAAAGGGTGTAACTCATATCCTGTATAATGCAAAAAATGTAGCTCAAGGAAAATATGCAGATGGGAAATTAGACTCAATGGCTATTTCTGGAGAGCAATTAACTTCAACTATTGACAGTAGAATCCAAAAATTAGGAGAAGAATTATTAGCAAATAAAGTAGGCAGTATCGTAGCTATAGAGCCAGCAACAGGCGAAGTATTAGCTTTTATAAGTAGTCCAGGATATGATCCAAATAAATTAGTAGGAAATAATTTTAGTAAAAATTACACTGAAATTGTAGCTAACCCTAATAGAGCATTTATTGTAAGACCAATTCAGGGCGGCTATTCTCCTGGCTCAGCATTTAAACCTCTAGATGCATTAATTGCTTTAAGTGAAGGAGTTGTAGACCCTAATAGCACAATATTTTGTCCTGGGTATTACATTGCTGGTAATAGAAAATTTAAATGTGAACATATAGACGGAAATACCAATTTGAGATGGGCTTTATCTCGTTCTTGCAATACCTACTTCTATAGTATTTTTGCGAAAATAATGACGAAAAATGGAGGATCTAGAATAAAACAACAAGCTGCATATGATAATTGGCAAAATAAAGTGAGAAAATTTGGTATTGGAGACACGCTAGGTATAGATTTTCCAGGAGAAAAAGCCTATAAACTATTTAGAGGAAAAGATTACGACAAAATGCATGGAAAATATTGGAGTAATAGTACTATTATGTCTGTTGCAATTGGGCAAGGAGAAATTAGCACTACCCCATTACAAATGGCAAATATTATGGCAATATTAGCAAATAGAGGTTATTATTTTAAACCACATGTTGTTAAAGGAATTGGAAGTAATAAATATATAGATCCAAAATATAAGGAAAGGCATTCGGTTGATATTGAAACAAAATATTTTGAATCTGTAATAGATGGGATGCAAGATGCTGTTAATACTTCTACAGGAACTGCTAGAGAATCTAAATTGAATAATATCATTATGGTAGGTAAAACGGGTACTGTACAAAACTCTAGAGGTAAAAATCACTCTGTTTTTATCGGCTTTGCCCCAAGGGATAATCCAAAAATTGCAATTGCTGTAATTGTAGAAAATGGTGGTTATGGTGGAGCTTACGCTGCACCGATAGCCAGTTACATTACAGAAAAATACTTAACAGATACCCTTACTAACAGGCTAATAAATGGAGCAACTATACAACAATATAAAGACACTAATTTATTGCCAATACTTAAAGTTACAAAACCTGTTAAGAAACTGATAGATAGTTTAAATACAAAGGATTTAAATAAAAACACAGAAAAGGAGCCCAATAAAATTGTAATCAATACTTTTAATAAGGAGATAGATAAACCAAAAAAGAATGCAACAACAAAGTAATCGATTTTTCTTTAACGTAGATTGGGTAACCATTTTAATCTACGTGGCTTTGTGCGCTGTTGGTTTTGTAAATATTTTTGCAACAGAATACGATCCAGATAAATCTACTGCTTTTAGCTTTGCTGCTAATTATGGTAAGCAGCTTATTTTTATTGGAACAGGATTAATATTGGGTTTTTCCATTTTATTATTTGACGGGAAATTTTTTAGTGTCTTTGCCCCTATAGTATATGGTATTACCATGGTTTTACTACTCTTAGTTTTAATAGTAGGCAGAAATGTTGGTGGAAATCAAGCATGGTTGGCCATAGGAAGTTTTCGGTTACAACCCTCAGAGTTTGCAAAATTTGGTACTGCTTTATTGTTAGCAAGATATATTAGTTCATTTAACGTAAAATTAAACACATTAAAACCAATTTTAATTTGCGCAGCAATTATTATTTTCCCGATGTGTTTAATTATGTTGCAACCAGATGCAGGTTCTACTTTAGTATTTCTATCTTTTATGTTTCCATTATATAGAGAAGGATTACCTGGTAATTTATTACTTTTATTTTGGGGATTAGTCCTTTTGTTTGTACTTAATCTATATTTAAGCCCAGTCATTTTAATATCTTCTATCTTAATTCTTGGTGGAGTATTTATTTATTGGAACCGTAAAAAGCAGCAAAAAATTATCAATATTACATTAATTACCATATTAGCTATAGGCTACTTATTTATTGCTAAATTCTTGTTTAATAACGTTTTACAATCTCATCAACGCGATAGAATAGAACTAGTTTTAGGTTTAAAAACAGATAACAAACGTGCTGGCTATAATGTAATCCAATCCAAAATTGCAATTGGAGCTGGTCAGGCAACAGGTAGGGGTTTTTTAGAAGGCACGCAAACAAAATTTAAATATGTACCTGCACAAAGTACTGATTTTATATTTTCTACCATTGGTGAAGAATGGGGGTTTATTGGTTGTGCTGTGGTAATAGGCCTTTATCTGTTTTTATTACTACGAATCATTAATATGGCAGAGCGACAGCGATCCTCGTTTTCTAGAGTATACGGCTATTCTATTGCTTGTATTTTATTTTTTCACGTATTTATAAATATAGGAATGACAATTGGGATAATGCCCGTTATTGGTATTCCACTACCTTTTATAAGCTATGGTGGATCTTCATTGTGGAGTTTTACCCTATTATTATTTATCTTTTTAAAATTGGATTCTAATAGAATGGGATTTATTTAAAAAAAGATAAATGAGCAATGAATAAGGAATAAAAACAATTTTCATAATATTTGATCCTTAATCCTTTTTATTTATTTAAACCTTTGGTTTAATAGTTCATAGAATTTATCAACAGTAGCTTGTTTTAAAGCCCAATTATTTTTAGCAGCATAATTCATTTGAAAGAAATTATCGGCAGAATCGAAATTTGGGAGTTTATTGGCTATTTCTATTGCTTCAGCATAAGCTAAATTATAACCATTAAATAAATCTTTAATGTAAAGTAATTTATCATTTAAGTTAACCCCATGCTTCAAATCTGTTATTAATGGCTTATCAACATTAGTAGTGTTAGGGTTATTCTTGCCAGCTAATAATTCGTTTAAAGTAGGTTTATTTGATGGGTCTTCCACTAATTGATCTGACTGTATAAAAACTGGTGGAGATGGTGCAGGCTGAAGTGTTAAATCTTCTTCAAGTATTGGAAAAACTTCTTCTTTTACCACCAAAAATGGCTCTGGACCAACCTCTTCCTCTTCTTCATCATCTTGCTCATACGCTTCACGTATTGACTCAACGCTTAATCTTCTCTTCTCAGCAATAATTCGTTCCTCTTCACCACTTAAAGGTCTATTAAAAATTTCATCCACACTTTTTTCTTCAAATTCAAATTTTTCATCTGTATTAAATTTATTTTCATTAGTGATGAAGTTATCTCGGACAAATTGATCATTTTCAATTTGCAGTAATTCCTCATTGGTTTCATGTTCAGCATGATCATTTAAAATAAATTCAAAAGTCGAGGAATTGTTATCAAGTTTAAAAACTTCCTTTTCTATTTCTTCAAAAATTGGAGTTATATTTTCATTTTTTGCTATTTCTATTTCAGGGATTTCATTTTCAAATTCAGCTTCCTCTGCAAGAGCCAAAGGAATATTTTTTGCTTGTTCTTGAAGATTTTCTAAAACAATTTTTTGAATATCATCCTCTACTTTTTCGGAAGCTATAGAATTTTTATTTAATTGATTATCAGTTATTTTCTTAATAATTTCGATATGATCTACTAAAAATTTTGCATTGGCAAGAAACAAATCTAACTCTAAACCACTAAAATGTTGAGCGTTTTGAGCTAAATATTGATATTGTTCATTTAGCTCTTCTAGTATAAATCCTGTTTTTTTAAAAATAGCCTCTTGTTTAATCATAATGTTATAACGAAAAAATGTATGCTTTATGTTAATAAATGACAATCAAAAGTACTATAAAATTCTATTATATTTGGCTAAAATACCATTACAAATGTTATTCAGCGAACAGAATTATAGAAGAGGAGAATTTTACGGAAGTATAGAGGTTATTTGTGGCTCTATGTTTTCTGGTAAAACAGAAGAACTAATTAGAAGATTAAAAAGAGCGCAAATTGCTAAGCTAAATGTAGAAATATTTAAGCCTAGAACCGATACACGTTATGATGAAACTGCAGTTGTTTCTCATGATTTAAATTCCATTCAATCTACGCCTGTAGATAGTTCTTCAGCAATTTTATTATTAGGTACAAATACACAAGTTGTAGGTATAGATGAAGCTCAGTTTTTTGATGAAGATTTACCAGACGTTTGCAATAAACTTGCGCTAAAAGGGATCAGGGTTATTGTGGCTGGTTTAGATATGGATTTTTCTGGAAAACCATTTGGACCAATGCCTGCACTTTTAGCAATTGCTGAACATGTAACAAAAGTTAATGCAGTTTGTATGCAATGTGGCAGTCCAGCGGTTTATTCTTATAGAACCGTTTCTAGTGAGAATAGAATTTTAATTGGTGAAAAAGATAGCTATGAACCTCGATGCAGAGCTTGTTACAATACTTTAGGTTAAAAAAATATTAAAATTTATTAACTCAAATAAAAAGTAGTGCAAATTAAAAACTGCACTACTTTTTATTGATGAAGATTTTAAAATATTAATTACCCAATACTTCTTCCCGTATTAATTACTTTAACGCCATTAAAACGTGTAGTCGAACTACCATGAGAAACCGCACTTGCTTGACTTGGCTGACCTTTACCATCAGAGAAAGTTCCGCCTAGGCGGTAGTCATTTCTACCACAAAGCTTAGCGCAAGAGTTCCAAAATTCTTGTGTATTAGATTGATACGAGGCGTCTTTAAACATCCCTACAATCTTACCATCCTTGATCTCATAAGCTAATTGCGCACTAAATTGAAAATTATAACGCTGTTGATCTATAGAGTAAGAGTTTCGACCAAACATATAAATTCCTTTTTCTACATCTTTTACCATATCAGCAGCCGTTAAATCAGTATTACCAGGAGCTAAAGAAACATTTGGCATCCTTTGAAACTGGATACTGTCCCAACTATCCGCATAGCAACAACCCTGTGATTCCTTTAAGCCTAAAATGTGCGCTTGATCACGAATAGTTTGATAATTAACTAAAATTCCTTTTTTAATAATATCCCATGTCCCACATTTTACGCCCTCATCATCATAACCAACAGCGCCTAATGAACCAAACTCTAACTTATCTGCAATTACATTTACTTGATCGCTACCAAAGTTAAATTTCTTAGACTCCCATTTATCTAGTGTTAAAAAACTTGTTCCAGCGTAATTAGCTTCATAGCCTAAAACACGATCTAATTCAGTCGGGTGACCAACGGATTCGTGAATTGTTAAGAATAAGTGTGATGGGTCTAAGACTAAATCATATTTACCAGCAGGAACTGGCTTAGCTTTTAATTTTTCAGCAACATGTACTGTAGCTTCCTTAACATCTTCAAACATGTCATAGCGCTTTTTGTACATAGTAACTGGACCACCTTTTATTTTTTCGTCGTCTTTAGGTGTAAGATATTCATATCCCATTCCCATTGGAGCACTTAAAGCATTTCGAGTTTCAAATTTACCACTACCATCATCTATTTTAGTTACTGTAAAGTTTGGCCAAATGCGATGAATATCTTGATCAATATAAGAACCATCAGTAGAGGCAAAATACTTTTGTTCATTTATCATAAACAAATTAGAGTTCACAAACTTTGCACCACCTTTAAGTGCTTCGTTATTTACCTTTAATAATGATTCTACTTTTTGAGGAATAGGAACTGTAAAAGCATTAATTTCAATTGGAGTCTTCCAACTTACTTCTCCATAACCCTTTTGTGCAGCAAGCTGAACTGGTTCAGTCATCAATTTTGCATTCCCTTTTGCAATTGCTACCGCCATTGCAGCAGCTTTAGCTATGCTATCATTATCTAAATTATTGGTAGCTGCAAAACCCCAAGATCCACCAGCTAATACACGCACTCCTAAACCGTAAGATTCGCCGTTTGCTACGTTTTCTACACGAGTATCTCTAGTAGAAACCACTTGATTTAAGTATCTTCCAATTCGAACATCCGCATAACTTGCACCTTTAGATTTGGCAGCATTTAAAGCTACATCTGCCATTTGTTTTTTAAGCTTCACATCTACAGGCGTTAAAGCTTCTTCTACGGTGATAGCCCTACCAAAACTATTTAGGCTTGGCAATAAAGTTGCACTAGCGCCTAATCCTGTTATATATAAAAAATCTCTTCTTCTCAAGTTGATTTAAATTTATTTTATAAAATATATTTCGTCGCCATACTGAACTTGCCGAAAGAGTTTAGAAATCTAAACATTTCGACAAGCTCAACTTGACAAATACTAATTAAATAGCGTCTGAAAGCGATGTAAATGTAAAATCTTTAATTTTCATTGGCGGTATCATTCCACTACCAGTTCTTACTGGTTTACCTAAAGCCTCTACGTTATTTAACATAATTACAGGGCTTTCATTAAATCTTAAGTTTTTAATTGGGAATTTAATTTCGCCATTTTCAATGTAGAAAGTACCGTCACGGGTAAGCCCAGTAAGTAACAAAGTTTGAGGATCTACCGAACGGATATACCAAAAACGAGTAACTAAAATACCTTTTTCAGTACTTTTAATTAAATCTTGCAAAGATTGACTACCACCTTCAATTACCATATTTCTACTAAAAGGTATAGGCTCCTTACCTTGTTTTGCAGCCCAATACCTAGAGTATGCTAAATTTTTAACTACTCCATTTTTAACCCAATCTGTTCTATTAAGTGGTAAGCCCTCTCCGTTCCAAGTTGCTCCAGGTAAATCTGCATTCATTGGGTCTGAGTAAATATTCACATTTTCAGAGAATAATTGTTCGCCCAAACGAGTTCCACCACCTTTTTTACTCATAAAACTTCTTCCTTCATCTGCACTTCTAGCATCAAATCCCCTAAACATATTACTTAGGATATCACTAGCAGCTAAAGGCTCTAAAATAACAGTATACTTGCCAGGCTCAATTGCTTTTGCATCTGCAGAACCTGTCGCTTTGCCTGCCGCAATTTTACTTAATGCAAGCACATCCATTTTATTAAGATCGTTAAAATCTTGCTCAACATAACCAGAACCAGTTCCTTCTTTATTTCTTATGGTTACCGAAAATGAAACATTGGTTGATTTATTATATGCAAACAATCCTTTAGAATTCAAAACCGAATTGAAACGAGTTGAGTTTTCTAAGAAACCTGCAGCATCTAAATTTGCAGCTTTAGCTACTCCTAAACTTTTACCTACCATTTCTGCCCTAGTATCGGGAGTCATCGCTGCTGTATTTTGATTAAATGTAGCTGCTTCTGGAAAATTTTGATTACCTAATAATGGCATATACTCAGGGTTCTCTGGAGCAAGTTGAGCCAATTCTTCCGCTCTACTTACAACTTTTCTAAGCGAATCATCATCAAACTCATTTATAGTTGCTGTACCTGTTTTTTTACCAAAAGTAGAATTAACAGACAAACTCATTACACTAATTTGTCCAGCAGTAGAAACTGCATTGCGTGCATAACGGATATTACCTCCGTCTGAACCATTCAAGCTAACTTCGCAGGCATCTGCCTTAGAGTAACTCATTACTTTTTTTAATATTGCTTGGGCTTCTTCTTTATTTAATATGGCCATAATTATAATTTTCTAGCTGTATTTATCACATTAACTCCATTAAATCGTGCGGTTGAACTACCGTGAGAAACCGCACTACTCTGACCAGGCTGGCCTTTACCATCACTAAATGATCCGCCTAAACGGTAATCACTTTCATCACACACTGCTGAACATGAATTCCAGAACTCTTGTGTATTTGATTGATAAGAAACGTCATTTAACATCCCTACAATTTTACCTTCTTTAATTTCATAATATAATTGACCACCAAATTGAAAGTTGTAACGTTGTTGATCGATAGAATAACTTCCATCACCTATGATGTATATACCCTTTTCTACATTTTTAATCATATCATCTACACTCAGTTTTGCTTTTCCTGGTGCTAGTGAAACATTTGGCATGCGTTGAAACTGAACATCATTCCAGCTTTGCGCATAGCAACAACCCTGCGACTCTTTTAAACCAATAATATGGGCTTGATCTCTAATGGCTTGATAATTTACTAAAATACCATCCTTAATTAAATCCCATTTACCGCATTTAACGCCTTCATCATCATATCCAACAGCACCTAAAGAACCTTTTTCTGTTTTATCTGCAATAATATTAACTTTATCACTACCAAACTTAAAGTTTTTAGACCTCCACTTGTCTAAAGTAAGGAAACTTGTTCCAGCATAATTAGCTTCATAACCTAATACACGATCTAACTCTGTAGGGTGACCCACAGATTCGTGAATAGTTAACCATAAATGCGAAGGATCTAGCACAAGATCATATTTACCCGGTTCTACTGTTTTGGCAGTAATTTTTTCTTTAGCAACACGAGTAGCTTCTTTTACATCTCCTAAAATATCATATCTATCTTTATAACGTGTAATTACTCCACTAACTTTATCTTGTGGCCTAGCATTCATATACTCG
>JBBSRF010000032.1:0-13689 GCA_038243335.1 Sphingobacteriales bacterium | reverse complement strand
TATTTTCAGTGTAATATTTTGTATAGTAGTAACCCGTGTGAAAACGGAAATCCTAAGGAGATAGTAAGGCTAATAAACAAGCTCCTACTGAAGTATTACGGCGGCCTGCCCAAGCTGAGCATCAAGATAACCAAATTTAATTCATCCTTATTATGGTTGGTGTTGTCACCGACCACGTTTAAAACTATATAACTGGTTGTTTATAACACAATCATCCCCTAAAACATCAGTCTCATTATTTCGGCCAAATGGTTTCAAAATATTCGCAAAGAATTTCCATTTCTTCAGTTGGAGATTCGCTAAATTCCTTCATTTCATTTGTGTAATAATCCCAATGAACCTTTTTCCAATAAGCTAAACTTTTATCTCCTTCTCCCTCTATAAAAGCATAAGATGCTTTGATCTCTTTAAACTTTACAATCGCTACCTTTTTAGTCTTGATAATTGCTTTTGGTTCATTATTCCAGTTGGTAACAATGGCTAAACCTCCAATTTCAGGAAAATTGATGTTGTTTTTTTGAAACCACCAAACTGAAGGCGAAGTGGCTTGTTTAATTTTTTTAACAACCAATTCCGCACAATCATCAGCATCATTTTTATTTTCACAAAAATAAAAAGCATTCGGCTCCTCAACATTTTGATAAGCTGGATTTTTTATTTGAAATTCTTTCCAATATTTAACTATTAAATTCATCGCTCAATTATTGTCTCGCTGCAATCTCCATTAAAAAGGCAGCAATTAAAGCACCATAAGTACCTATCACATAACCGAAAACAGCTAAGAGCACACCAACACTAGCCAAAGATGGATGAAAAGCAGAAGCCACAATTGGTGCAGAAGCTGCTCCGCCAATATTGGCTTGACTGCCCACTGCCAGAAAGAAATACGGTGCTTTAATTATTTTTGCTACAACAATAAGCAATGAAACGTGTATCGCCATCCAAATTAGTCCAACAATTAATAACCCAGGATTACTCATTACAGAGCCTAAATCCATTTTCATACCGATTGAGGCCACCAATATATAAATGAATACACTGCCTATTTTACTGGCACCAGCACCTTCATATTCTTTAAGCTTGGTATAAGACAATGCAATTCCTAATACAGTTGCAATGGTAACCATCCAGAAAAAACGGTCTCCAAAAGTAGAGGCAAAACTGGTTGGGTCATTCACAATTAAAAAACTTGATTTTAATAAATCAGAAATAGAATTACTACCCCAATGAGAAAGCCCAACGGCGGCAAATGCTATTCCTAGAATCACCATTAAATCGGTTAAAGTTGGGTTTCTTTTAATGTTATCTGCATAAGTTGTTACTTTTTCTTTCAACTCATCAATAGAACGGTTATCCGCTTTAAACCATTTATCTACTTTGTCTTTTCGGTCAATACCAAACAATAAAACGGCCATCCATATATTAGCAACCACAATATCTACCAATACCATAGCACCATATTTTTCCTGATTATATTTAAAAACTTCTAACATTGCAGCTTGATTTGCTCCGCCACCAATCCAACTTCCTGCTATGGTAGAAAGCCCACGCCAAACCGCGTCAAAACCTGCGCCACCAACTGTTTCTGGAGAGAAAATAGATACAATTAAAACGGCAATGGGCGCACCAATAATCACACCAACTGTACCTGCAAAAAACATAATTAATGCTTTTGGACCTAATTTAAACATTGCTTTTAAATCAATGCTTAATGTCATTAAGACTAAAGCAGCTGGAAGTAAATACCGGCTAGCAATGAAATATATGGATGATGTTTTAGTGACAACTTCACCATTGGCACCAACTTCACTCCATTCTGGTGAAATAATATTTAACGAACTAAATATAGATGGCAATAAATAACACATCAATAAAGAAGGAAAAAATACATAGAATTTTTTCCAAAAGCCTTCTTTTATAGTTGAAGTATAAAATATTAATGCCAAAAGAAACATTAATAAACCAAATACAATAGTATCGTCTGTAAAAAAAGGCGGGTTTTTCATAAGTCAAATTTCCTGCAAAATAGGATATTTTTTTTCAGTCTATTGACTTATGCCTGCAAAATTTGTTTTCAATGATTATAAAAACCTAAATCAAAATAGCATTAGCCGCTTTTAGTTAACTTATTAAATGCATCAATAAATTTTATCAAATCGTCTTTTGTTTGGCTGTCGGTAATTTCGCCTTTCTGATTTATTTTACTCTTAATTCCCTGAATTAATAATGTTGTATCAGTAGTGAATTTTGACATTAGCGTTTTCATGATTAGTTGGACTTCTTCGTGCCCTTTTTCTCCATTTGCAGAAGCAGTAATCATCCCTATTGGTTTTCCTGAAAATATGGTTGTAGAAACGCACCATTCAATAACATTTTTAAGTCCACTCGGAATACTGAACACATATTCAGGTGTGCAGATTAATACTCCATTAGCTTTTTCAATAGCTTTTCTAAAATCTAAAATTGCATTAGGTGTATTTTCAATAGAAAGTTCAGGATCAAAATGGGGTAATATTTTTAAGTCGTTGAAAACTGTCAAGTTAAAGAAATCCTTGCTTAATTCTGCAAAGTTATCAATGAGTTTTTTGTTGGAAGAATTTCGACTAGCACTTCCATTTATAACAAAAATTTTCTTCATTTATTTTGTGTGTTAATTGTTTTTCAAACGATTATAACTATTCGTTTGGCTGGTTTGTGTAAATGAGCATTCGGTATTATTTGTGTTAGTTTCAAATAAACGCAACTTATTCCTATCAAAAACGAATATACGCTAAACATGCATTTATTAAAATTTAAACCTTACTTCGATAATTAAATAATTGATTTCTGAGTTTATGAAAGCTCCGCTGTTTATTTTAATGCAGGGAAAATGCTGAAATAAATTCAGCACGATAACCATAGTTATACCAAAAAAATACCTCTGGCGTAAACACACCAGAGGCAAATTAATATTGTATTTGAAGATCAATTATTTTTAAACTGTTGAAGATATCATTATCAACCTACCATGTTTCATTAACTAAAATAAATAACCTAAATTAGGTAGTGATAACAACACCCAAGAATTATTTTATTTTCTCTGGTTTACCAAGTTGTTTCATCAAATTATCGTCCCATTTACCTTCAACTTTTACCTGAGCAACAGCTCCAAAAGCAAATGCTTCTATCAGATTGTGGTTCAGATAAGCATAAGTACCAGGCTGCCTAAATTGATAAATCATGGCTACTGCAGAACCTCCAACTACTGACCACGATTCGTAATTTGTAGCAGGCCTATCATTAAAAGAACCACCTAACCAAACAAGGTCAGCATGTCCGCCAATTAAATGTATTCTGGTATCTCTGTTTGCTTGAGAGGTGATAAATAAAACTTTATCGCCAACATTTGCTTTGAGTGCATTCTTTCCTGTAAGAGAACCAGTAGCTCCGTTAAATACAATATGAGATGGGGTTAAGGTTTTAAACACTTTAGTCATATCATCAAAACTATCGCCCGGTTTTGCATATTCTTTATATTTACCATTTTCATCCTTTGGAACATAATAATCCTGTTCGGCAATATAAAAGGCTTTGTCATAATGCACAGTTTTTCCATACTCATCCTTAAGCCCTTCGCGGGGCAACACCATAATTGCACCATTCATTCCAGAAGTTACATGCAAAGGAACCATCACTCCTCCTGGTGCACAATGATAAACGAAAACACCAGACTTAATCGCTTTAAACCGTATGGTAACTTGCTCACCTGGATTAACTAAAGATAAATCGCCACCACCCATTGCACCTGTAGCAGCATGAAAATCTATATTATGTGCTAATGTATTGGTTAGTGGATTTACTAGCGTAAGCTGTACGTAATCATTTTGATGAACCACAATCATTGGTCCTGGAACAGAACCATTAAAGGTTAAAGCCCATATTTTAACGCCAGGTTCAATTTCTAACTTCTTTTCCTCGATAGTCAGTTTAACATCAACAATTACAGGATCGCCTTTGGCTTCTAAATCATACTTTGGCAAAAAAGGTGGTGCCACTAATTCTTGTACTTTGTGAGCTAGTTTATCTGAGCTTCCTTGATCAGAGGTTTCAAATACTGAACTGTTAGTAGTGGATGAAGGTAGATTACACGCACTTAACACACAAACTAAAATCGGAATAATTAATTTTTTCATGATACTAAATTTATTTAGTAATCATCTTTGAAGCATGAGCTAAACTCAAAAACAGTCGAAACTTATTCATTTCTAGAGGATTATAATCAAATATACATCATTATAATTGGCTTATTAAACTATTTTTATCTCCTAATTTTAATTAAAAATAAAATAAATGCCTTTGGCGAACGAACGTCAAAGGCAAATTAATATTGAATAATAATTTTATTTACCTTGTCCCATACCACCCATTTGTCCGGAACCCCCTTGTTGTTGCTCTTGTTTGGTATCATCATTTTTAATTTTCTTTTTCTCTGTAAATTTCAATTTACCAAATTTGTAACTGAAGTTTAATCCGATAGAGCGAATTGGGTAATAGATATTTTGTGTTTGGTAATTATTCTCACCTTGTGATACTGATTTAATTTTTAGATCTCTAGAAAAAGGATTTAAAACATTTAAACCAATTGTTCCTTGTTTTTTAAAAATTTCTTTTTTAACAGCGCCACCGTAAATATAAATTGCACCGCTTTTACTTTGATAAGTATATTGTGGCGAGTTAATCACACCAAACATCTCCAAATTTAAACCGCCTTTAAATGCAGTTGCAGAACGGAAAAACAGACTGTAATTTACGAATGTCCCTTCATTTAATCCTTTTAATTCACTATTAATTTCATAAGTATTTACAGCAATATTACTCATCAATGTCCATTTTGGCATTGGGTTGTAAGAACCAAATAAATTAAAACCATAACTCTGCGTTTTACCAACGTTTTCATACGTAGTTAAAATTCTACCGAAGGTATCATTCTTATTGATACGCTCTATAATGTTTTGTGTATTGCGGTAAAAAACTGAAGCATTAAGAATGGTTCCTTTTATATAAGTTGAATAACCAAATTCAAAATTATCGCTTAACTCTGGATTTAAGGAAGGATTTCCTTGAAAAACACTAAATTGATTAGCCTCATTACGGAAAGGATTTAAATAAGATAGACTTGGTCTTTGTACCCTACGGTTATAGGCTAATTTTAATGTCGTTTTACCTTTTATTGTTTGAGATAAGATTGCACTTGGAAACACATTAAAATAATCGTTTTTATTATTGGTAAAATCAATCGCTGTATACTCAGCTCTAACACCTCCTTTAAATTGAATTTTTTTAGTTAAATTAAAACTAATTGTACTGTAACCAGCGCCAACATTTTGGTTGTAATCGAAATTCTGATTAGAGCCTGCACCATATTCACTTAAAATATTTCTAAAAATTGCTTTACCACCAGCTTCAAAAATCATGGACTTACTAATCGGGTAAACATAATCTGTTTGCGCCGTATATTCCTTATTTTTACCCACATTACTACTTGATGTAAAGTTGATTGGTATTCCCGCAGCTGTAGTGTAATTATTCGTAAAGTCATTCGTATTTCTACCTACTGACAATTGACCAGACACCGAAAACTCTTCACCTTGCTTTTTAGTTTTTAAATTGTAATCAATATTCCAATCTAAATTTCCATTACCCATATCTGTATTACTTGCAATATTGCCAGTATTAATATCATTTGTTGTAATTACTGAAGTTCCTGGTCCACCATTGCTGAAACTATTGTATTTTGCATTGGTACTGATATTATTAAATGCATTAAAATCATAGTCTAAACCTAAACTTCCATTATATAATTTTCTATCCCATTTAGAAGTACCATCTTGAAGTATAGTTGTAGTAACAGGCGAATTTGTTGTTGGATTTATAATTGTAGTTTGATTGCCAAATACTACTCTAGTTTCTTGTGGATAAGCCAATTGTGTCCCTAAAGATGTATTAGCACTTAAACGACCTGTTTTAGCTGTTAAATTAAATGCACCAGTATTAGAACGTGTACCTACAGCTGCATTTACATTTCCACTAATCCCTTCAGCATTGCTTTTCTTAGTAATAATATTTACGATACCACCCGAACCTTCTGCTTCATATTTAGCAGATGGATTGGTTATTACTTCTACACTTTTGATCTGGTCTGCTGGCAACATTTTTAACGCATCACCTACGCTATTTGCCATTGTACCAGAGGGTTTACCATTAATTAAAACCCTTACTGAGCTACCACGCATTTGAACATTTCCATTGATATCTACAGATAACATTGGTACTTTTCTCATTACGTCAGTCGCATCTCCGCCAGCATTTGTTGCATCAGATTCTGCATTATAAACTAAGCGATCTATTTTATTTTCTATAACAGATTTTTTTCCTTCAACAGTAACTTCGTTTAAAGTATTTGAAGTACCTTTTAAAATAATGTCACCCAAATTTTGATCTGGCTTTTCTGGTGTAGTTTTTATGAATAATGTTTTAGATGTATAACCAATAAAACCAACCATTAATTTATAATCATCTGGCGTAATATTCTGTAATACTATTTTACCTTTTTCATCAGTAACGCCACCATTTACTGGTTTATTAGTTTTTATATTAATTAATGAAACTGTAGCATAGTCTATAGGATTTTTTGTTAAAGAGTCTAAAATAACGGCAGTGATACGCCCTTTGATTGTTACTTTTTGCGCACCACCCATTCCTGGAAATTGAGCTTTAGCATTTAATATAAAGATTAAACTGAAACAAATTATAAGTAGATTTTTTTTCATTGTGAGATATGTATTTATTATTAGTAACTCAAAAGTAAATTTTGTTACAAGAAAGAAATATATTTTTCAGACCGTTTACCTTGAAATGACGGTGAATTGCAAAAATTAATCGGTGAATAGAAATGATTCTTTTCTACAATTATAAAAGAAGTAATAACCCTAAATTTAAATAATTGAATTGAACAATTCTGGTATCGAGAACCTTCCTTCGTCAGGATGACAAAAAACTAAAAAAACCACAGATTAACAGCTATTAAATCTGTTCATCTGTGGCTAAACTTGTAGGTATTTTGATGTGCTTGGTCTCATATCGCACATCTCAATACTCATATCTATATCACAATATTCACAATCTTTCCCTTTACAAAAATCATTTTCTTTGGTGTTTTACCATCTAAATAACCTTTAACTTGCTCGTTAGCTAAAACAACTTCAATTGCTTCATCTTGTGTTAAACTTAAACTCAAGTTTAAATTCATTTTCATTTTACCATTTATAGAAACTGGATAAGCAAATTCTGCTTCTTCTAAATAAGCTGGATTAAATATTGGATATGGCGTATGTGATAAATCTGTATTGATTAATAATGACCATAATTCTTCGCAAATATGTGGCGCATAAGGAGAAAGTACAACCACTAAATCTTCTAAAACTTGACGATTTTTACATTTTAAATCCGTTAATTCATTTACAGCAATCATGAAACTAGAAACTGAGGTGTTAAATGAGAAACGTTCTACATCATCCTGCACTTTTTTAATGATTTTATGTAATGCTTTTAACTCGGCTTTAGTTGGTACGCTATCACTTACATGAAATACCCATTCTTCATTGTGGAACAAACGCCAAAACTTACGTAAGAATTTAAATACACCTTCAATTCCATTGGTATTCCAAGGTTTACTTTGCTCTAACGGACCTAAAAACATCTCGTACATGCGCAAAGTATCAGCACCATATTTCACAATAATATCATCTGGATTTACTACATTCAATTTAGATTTAGACATTTTCTCAACATCTCGGCCACAAATATACTTGCCATTTTTATCTAAAAATAATTCATCTATAAAGTAGCTTGAATAAGCACCACTGCTTTTGTAACTTTCAATATTAAGTTCATTAGTAATCGAGTTAACTAAATTTATATCTACGTGAATTGGAATAAATGATGTTAACTCTTTGCTTAATGATGCGTTTAAGCCAAAATCTGCTAAATATTTTATTGTTCTATCAATAATTCCACTAACTATTTCATCATATTCACCATTAATAGCTTTTTCATAAGACTCTTTTGGTATGATATACTTTTTAGCCAAAGATTTTAATCCTTCGCTTTTTGCTTTTTCAATATCTTGTCCATTACTAATTGAAATTCCTGCCCCAAAACCATAGACAAATGCACTTATTCCAGTTATCATGCCTTGGTTAATCAACTTTTTGAAAGGTTCCTCTCCGTTTACATAACCCAAATCTTTCAAGAATTTGTTCCAAAAACGGCTGTATAACAAATGGCCTGTTGCATGCTCAGAACCGCCAATGTATAAATCAACGTCTTTCCAATATTCAATTGCTTCTTTTGAGGCAAAATCGCAACTGTTCTTCGCATCCATGTAACGGTACCAATACCAACTACTTCCTGCCCAACCTGGCATAGTAGAAAGTTCGTAATGTGACTCATCTTCACAAGGCTTCCAATTTTCGGCTCTTGCTAATGGTGGTTCGCCACTTTCAGTAGGCAAATATTTGTCGATTTCTGGCAATAGTAATGGCAACTCTTCTTCCTTAATTAAATAAGGCAAACCGTTTTTAAAGTAAACGGGAATTGGTTCTCCCCAATAACGCTGGCGACCGAAAATGGCATCACGCATGCGGTAATTTACTTTTGCTTTACCAACGCCTTCACGTTCTAACCAATGGTTTAAGTATGATGTTGCTTCTTTGTAGCCTAAATTATTAATGAAATCAGAATTGATATATTTTCCTTCTTTAGTAGCATTTGCCTCTACATCTAAATCTGTTTGAGAATCCAATATTTGTATAATTGGCAAATTGAAGTGAGTAGCAAATAACCAATCGCGTTGATCGCCACTTGGCACACCCATTACCGCACCAGTTCCATAACCTGCTAAAACGTAATCGGCTATCCAAATTGGAACCAATTCATCGTTAACAGGATTAATCACAAAACTACCCGTAAATGCTCCAGATACAGTTTTTGTATCCGCCATGCGGTCTAATTCTGATTTCTTTTTGGTTAAAGTAATGTAATTGTCAATATCTTGCTGTTGAGCTGGAGTTGTTAATGTTTTAACTAAATCGTGTTCTGGTGCTAAAACAAGGAATGAAACTCCGAAAATGGTATCGACACGGGTGGTAAAGACTTCTATCCCCCCATCCCCCGAAAGGGGAGTTGAATGCAAAACTTGTTTTATTTGAGATAAAACATCTTCAAGATTATTTATTACTTCTTCATTCGTAAAACGAATAACATCAAATCCTTCTTGGTTTAAAATTTTCGTTCTTAAAGCATCTGCTTCTTGTTGGTTGTCATGTATTTTTCCATCAACCTCAATTACCAAGCTTTTAGATAAGCAAACAAAATCTACAATATAATCCGCTATAAGGTGCTGTTGTCTAAATTTAAACCCATCTAAAGCTTTAGACTTTAATTCTAACCACAAAATATTTTCAGCCTGTGTAGGCGTACTTCTCATTGTCTTTGCATGCTCTAGCAAAAGATGCGAGTTATTTCCACCGGTCATATAACCAGGCTGATTATTCGCCTTCCTTACCCCTTTGGGGGCTAGGGGGAATTTCACACTCGCCCCTACACTCTTTCCAATCCAATTGCGTTGCATTTCTTTGACTGGTTCTGGCCAATCGATGGTACTTAAACCTTGTAATAAACGTTCGGCATAGGCAGAAATACGCATACTCCATTGCGTCATTTTTTTCTGCTCTACAGGATGACCACCACGTTCAGAAAAGCCATCTTTTACTTCGTCATTCGCCAAAACAGTGCCTAAAGCTGGGCACCAGTTCACTGTACTTTCTTTCAAATAAGTTAAACGATATTTCAATAGCTCAACTTGCTTTTCTTCATCTGTAAAGGTTGCCCAATCAGATGGTAAAAAAGTAGCGGTATCTTCATCGCATACTGCTTTTACATCGGCACTGCCCGCAGCGTTAAATTTTTCAATTAAAGTGCTAATATCTTCTGCTTTGTCTGTTTCTAAGTTGTACCAAGAGTTAAACAGTTGCATAAAAATCCACTGTGTCCATTTATAATAACCTGGCTCACTGGTGCGCACTTCTCTGCTCCAATCAAAAGAAAAACCAATTTGATCTAACTGCCTACGATAGGTAGCAATGTTAGCTTCGGTAGTTATTGCTGGGTGTTGACCAGTTTGTATGGCATATTGCTCTGCGGGTAATCCGAACGAATCATATCCCATTGGATGCAGAACATTAAATCCTTTTAACCTTTTGTATCGCGAAAAAATATCTGATGCAATATAACCTAGTGGATGCCCGACATGTAATCCGGCTCCCGAAGGATACGGAAACATATCTAAAACATAATACTTTGGTTTTTCAGAATTTGTTTCAGCTTTAAAAGTTTGATTTTCTGCCCAAAATTTCTGCCACTTTTGCTCTATGGTCGCAAATTGATAATCCATTAGTTTCCTCTTTCTTAAATAGTAGGCGAAAATAAGCAAATTAACCTTCTTTTTGAAATCATGAACTAAGATTTAAACTAATACATACTTAAAAGGAAGTTAAATAATGTTAAGTTGATACTATTGGACTTAATTTTTGTTAATTTGCGTGTCTTAATCAACTGGATTGATTTTAAACAAAAAGGTATATAATTTAAGTTTTTGCATATCTTTCTTTATTTTCGCAAAAACAAAAATAGATTTACATGGAAGAATTTGAAGTAAGCGAGGCATCTAAAAAGACCAAAACCATTTACATCTCTACTATTTTCAGCATTGCGTTAGTGCTATTGATGTTGGGTATGTTGGGTTTAATCTTGGTTCACGCCAAAAACTTATCTAATTATGTGAAGGAAAACATTGTTTTGAACATTATTGTAGATGAGGGTGCAAAAGAAACCGATATTTTAACTTTTCAGAAAGAATTAAATAGCAATCCCGCTATTAAACAAACGCAATACGTTAATAAAGAAGTTGCTCAGCATAACTTAACAAAAGATTTAGGTGAAGATTTTGTAAACTTTTTAGGCTATAATCCATTACTTTCTACTGTTGATGTTTACATGAAAGCAGAGTATGCTAATAACGCAAATATTGATGCGCTAAAAAAGAAAATGGAAACCAATCCAATCGTTAAAGAAGTAGTTTATCAAAGTTCTTTAATAGACATGGTTAATAAAAATATTAGCACCATTAGTTTAGTTGTATTGGGTTTTGCAATGATCTTATTAGTTATTGCAGTAGCCTTAATTAATAACACCATTCGTTTGGCAATTTTCTCACAACGCTTTCTAATTAAGAGTATGCAATTGGTTGGCGCCACCAAAAATTTCATCAGAAAACCATTTATTTTAGTTGCAGCTTTGCATGGCTTAATCGCCTCATTAATTGCAATTATCATCTTATTAGGTCTTTTATACTATGCGCAAAAAGAAATTCCAGAGATTTTAATTTTAAGAAATTACACTGAATTTGGTTTTGTATTTATTGGAATGGTTGCTGTTGGTATTTTCATCGCTTCAATAAGTACTTTATTTGCAGTAAGTAGATATTTACGTTTAAAAATTTACGATCTTTATAGATAATGGCAGAAAAAAAATCAGCTCCTGTAAAACAGGATGGACAATCAGAAATGGTTTTTTCTAAAAAAAATTACCAATTGTTATTAATTAGCATTGCAATTGTTGTGCTTGGATTTATTTTAATGATTGGTACAACTGGCGATATTTACGACACAAGAAGAACTTTAATTGCCCCAATGGTAGTTTTAATTGGTTTCGGCTTTGGTATTTATGCCATTTTAAAGAAGTAAAATTTAATGAGTTTTTTACAAGCTTTAATTCTTGCTATTATTGAGGGATTAACTGAATTCTTGCCTGTTTCATCAACTGGGCATATGATTATTGGTTCTTCTATTATGGGTATTGCTACAAACCCATTTGTAAAATTATTTACCATTTGCATACAACTTGGCGCCATACTTTCTGTGGTTGTGCTATATTTCAAAAGATTTTTCAAAAGCATTAATTTTTACTTTAAATTATTAGTTGCATTTATTCCTGCTGCTATATTTGGATTATTGCTAAGTGATAAAATCGACGAAATGCTCGAAAGTCCACTTACTGTTGCTATTTCTTTAGTTGTTGGTGGTGTTATTTTATTGTTTGTTGATAAATGGTTCAGTAAACCTACCATAAACGAGGAAGAAGAAATCAATTATTTAACAGCGTTAAAAATTGGTTTTTTTCAATGCATAGCAATGATACCTGGCGTATCTCGTTCTGGCGCTACAATTGTTGGCGGAATGAGCCGGAAACTAAGTAGAAAAGTAGCTGCAGAATTCTCTTTCTTTTTAGCCGTACCCACTATGTTTGCTGCCACTGGTAAAAAATTATTAGACTTTTATCAAGCTGGGCATACCATTACAAATGACCAAATGCAGATTCTTATTTTCGGTAATGTTGTCGCTTTTATTGTTGCGCTTTTAGCGATTAAAAGTTTTATCGGCTACTTAAATAGAAATGGTTTTAAAATCTTTGGATGGTATAGAATTATTGTTGGCTTAATCATTATCGCACTGATTTTATCAGGGCATCAGCTGTCTATCATTTAATCTGTAACTTTGCAAAGTCAATTAAATTACCATTTTGGATAACAATACTATAAAATTTCCTGATTTCGATTTTGCCACAGGCGAACTTTTACTGATCAATAAGCCCTACAAATGGACATCTTTTGATGTTGTTGGGAAAATTAGAAATTCTTTAAAACCCTTAAAACTAAAGGTCGGCCATGCGGGTACTTTAGATCCATTAGCTACTGGACTGTTAATTATTTGCACAGGCAAATTAACCAAACAAATAGATACTTTTCAGGCAGAACAAAAAGAATATACTGGGACCATGATTTTAGGTGCAAGCACTCCTTCTTTTGATATGGAAACTGAAATCGATGCCACGTTTTCAATAGATGACATTACAACTGAGAGAATTTATAAGACTACAGCACCCTTTACAGGAGATATTGAACAATATCCACCAGCACATTCTGCTGTTAAAGTAAATGGAGAAAGATTATATGTTAAAGCTCGATTAGGCGAAGAAGTTGAATTGCGTAAGCGTTTTGTAACTGTAAATGAATTCGAAATTACAAGAGTTGAATTACCTGAAATTGATTTTAGAATTGTTTGCAGCAAAGGAACATATATTCGTTCTTTAATTTCTGATTTTGGGAAGCATCTTAACAATGCAGCTTATCTTTCTAAACTAACAAGAACACGTAGTGGAAATTTCTTATTAGCCAATGCTTTTGAAGTAGCAGATTTGGTTCAACATTTACGTGAAAAAAGAGAAGCATCTAAAGTTGAATTAGATTAATTAACGTTGTATGGAAAGCAAGACAAGAAAAAAGATCAAACAACATTTAAAAGATATTATCCTTGTAGCTTTAGGTATTGTATCAGCTTGCTTTGGTTTAAAAAGTTTTCTAATGCCCAGTCATTTTATAGACGGCGGCGTTACTGGTATTTCACTTTTAACCAGCAGCCTAACTGGATGGAATTTATCTTACTTAATCATAATTATTAATACACCATTTATCATTCTAGGCTATACACAAATTGGTAAAGGTTTCGCCATTAAAACTGCAATTGCTATTAC
>JBBSRF010000031.1:0-13851 GCA_038243335.1 Sphingobacteriales bacterium | reverse complement strand
TCAAATGCAAGGTCTGCTTCCTTAAACTTTTGTTGATCTATCAAAACTTCTGCTTGTAAGGCAAAAATCATTGCTTTTAGGTTTTTATCTTCACTATCTAATATTAAAGCCGATTTAATTTCGAGCCCCGCCTCTGCATTCTGGCCATTTCTATGTAATGCAAAAGCCAAATAATAATATAAGATAGCTTGATTAGGATAAATAGACAATGCCTCTTCACCCGTTTTTATAGCTTCTGAGTATTCTCCCATCAAGGTTTGTATACCTAAAACTTTTTCCCAAGCTATATAAGTTTGTGGCGAACTTTTTAAAACATTCAGATATTGTAATTTAGCACCATTTAAATTCCCTTGTTGATACAAAACATTTCCAAACACTAGGGTTAATTTTAAATCATTCGGGTGATTTTTTATAGCTATATCTACTAATTCATTTGTATTTTTAATCATCTGCTGACTGTTAAACCTAGATAGCATTTGATTAATTAGCTGAATTTTGTTTTCGACTGGCATCTCTCCATTTTCAAAAGCTAGGCGCAATTGATTCATCGCTAAATCATTTTTATTTTGAGCTTGAAAAATATCAGCCATTGCTAGATCAATTTCAAAATTATTTGGCTCTAAAATTTTAACTTTTTGCAATAGTGATAAAGCTTCTTCTTTTTTATTTTGATCTAATAAAACTCCGCTCAAATACAAGTAATTCTTTATATCATTTGGATTTTCTTGAATTAATTTTTCAACTTGAGCAATACTATTTTCTGTTCCGCCACCATTAATTAATCCTCTTTGCTTTGCCGCAGCTAACTCTTTAGAACTGCCAAATTTATGTTCAATTAATGAGTATATTTTTTGAGCATCTTCATTTTTACCTTTAATAGTTAATGCATTTGCTTTATCAAAATAAAGGCTAACATCTTCAGGATCCATTTTAATAAGCTGATCACAAACAAATATCAAAGCATCCATATTTCCATTTCTTTTATAAATTTCTCCTTGAAATTTTAAATACCAAATATGATTAGGTTTGATCTCAATTGCTTTCTTTATTGCTATTTCTGCATCTAACAATTTATTTCGTCGATAGTTAATTTTTGCCAACTCAAAATATGCAGCATCATTATTAATATCTAGCGCAATAATTTTATTAAAATTTTTACTGGCATTTTCGTAATTCTCTGCCATTTTATCTTTCAATCCAGTAAAAAATAACGCTGTAATTACATTGTTTTCTCTTTCTTCTGGCGAAACCATTTCTTGTGCAAACAAATTAATGTTAACCGCAAATAAGAGAAGAAAGGAGACAATTAACTTCATTAGTTGGTTGATTGGTTTATTAGGTGGTTGGGTTTTTAGATAAAATTTTCAAACTGTAAACTGCCTACTATTTACTTCCCAGTATGTCCATAACCGCCTGATCCGCGAGCGGTATCACTTAACTCAGTTACATTTGTCCAGCTTACTGTTTCGTGCTTCGCTACAACCATTTGTGCAACACGATCACCGTCATTAATTACAAAATTCTTATCCGATAAGTTAATTAATAGCACTTTAATTTCACCTCTATAATCTGCATCTATTGTGCCCGGCGAATTAACAATACTAATACCATGCTTATAAGCTAATCCACTACGTGGTCTTATTTGTGCTTCATAACCAATTGGCAATTCGATATGTAATCCGGTTGGAATTAATAAACGTTCCAACGGCTTAAGTATAATTTGCTCTGGTATAAATGCTTTTAAATCCATACCCGCAGCGTTAGCCGTTTCATAAGCAGGTAATTGATGGGTAGAGTTATTAATAATTTTGATTTCCACTATGTGAGCTATTAGATATGAGACATTAAATTTGAGAAAACTAAGCTTTCTTTAAAATTTTTATTAAATCATTTTTTTCAAAATAAGCAACTCCTACAACAAATGCAATTAATAAAGCATTGCCGATGTATATATTTCTATCAAAAAGAAAAAATGAAGCAAAAACAATACCAGTTGACAGGATTAAATAGACAGAAATTTTCTTTAAATCGTATGGAATTGGATAATATTTTTGACCCAAAACATAAGATAAAACCATCATTACAAAATAAGCCAACATACTTACCCAAGCAGAGCCCATGTAACTGTATTTAGGTATTAAAACTATATTAAGCACAATGGTGATGATAGCGCCGATAACCGAAATATATAATCCAAATCTTGTCTGATCTGATAATCTATACCAAATAGAAAGGTTCATATAAATACCTAAACAAACATAGCCTAGCAAAAGATAAGGAACAGCGGGTAAGCCTACCCAATATTCAGCAACATGGGCACTATCTCTACTGATAAAATGTTTTAAAATTTCTATATTGGCAATTAAGGCAACAAACAAAATTGATAAAGCAATTACAAAATATTTAAGAATTATTGCATAGGTGTTTTTTGCATTCTCATGCTTGGCATGACTAAAAAAGAAGGGTTCAGCGCCTAGTCTAAATGCAGTATTGAAAATACTCAAGAAAATGGCTATTTTACAAACCGCACCATAAATACCTACTTGAGTTTCTGTTGTGTATTTATCTAAAAGTATTTTATCAAGATTTTCATTTACAATAAATGATAAATTAGCTATTAATATTGGCCAACTGTAACCCAACATTTTCATAAACATATCTTTATCAAACTTAAACTGTATTTTAAGAAACTCTGGAATTAAGAGTACAAAAGTAAATAAACTTGCCACCAGATTGGCGATAAAAACGTATCCTACCCATTTTTCTCTAAACCAACTTGCAAAAAAATTAGCTGTTGGCAAATCGTGTTTGATGATTAATGGAATGCCATAAATAAAAAATAAACAAAAACATACATAGGTGAGAATATTTAAGAATTTAATTAAGCTATATCTAAAAGGTTTACCATCAGCTCTCAATTTAGCAAATGGAATTACGCAAATTGCATCAGAAAAAAGCAGCCATAAAAAATATTGAACATACCTTTTTTGATCTTGAAAATTTGAAGTGTCGTTGTTTACCAACCACTTGGTAATTGGATCGGTAAAAACCAAACCTGTGATTAAAAATAAAGTAGCTATAAAACCAATTACCAAAAAAGAGTTGTTGTAAACTTGCTGTTTTCGGTCTTCATATTTATTTAAATACCTAAAATAAGTAGTCTCCATACCAAAAGCCAACACAGCATTAATGATAGAAGCCCAACTGTACATTTTTGTAAAAACGCCATAAACCCCTGCAGCATATGTGCGTGTAAAAATTGGCGTTAAAATAAAATTAAGCAATCTTGATAACATGGTACTGATACCATAAACCATTGTTTGCCCAAGAAATTTTTTATATACAGACATTTTCTAGCACTGAGTATTGAGGCATGAGATGTGAGACAAAGTCCAACACTTAAGCAATTTAACGATTGAGTAATATTTTACCAAAGTAAGTTCTTTTTTACAACTTCAAAATTGTGGTAATTTTTTAGTTCTCCCTCACTTATTTCAACATTTTCTACTACAGATTTATCTGGTCCTTCATTACACCATTCTACAAACATATCTAAAAAAAATTCACTACCTTCTGCTTCAATATAAACAGAACCATCCTTTTCATTTCTTACTAAGCCTTTTATACCCATTTGGTCTGCAACGGCCTTAGTGCTTGCTCTAAAAAAAACACCTTGAACTTTTCCAGTTACTTTGATATTGATATGTTTCATTACTTCTTTATCTCTTGCTGTGCTTCTTTTACTTGCATTTTTTTAGCCTTTTTCTTCACCAATACAATTGCTACTACCACTAAAATAACAGTTATTGCTGCAATTATTCTTTTTATAATCATTTTAAATTGTTAAACCGGACTTCCGAATGATACCTTTCCAAATAGCAGGGCAAATATCGTATATATAACCAATGGAATAAGAATTAAATTTAAATCGGTGTGAGCAATAAAAAACTTAAATAAAGCCAAACTTCCTACCATAAAATGCATAAAATTGCCAATAGCTATTGGTTTACTATAAATACCGCCGATTAAATTAGCTCTAGCTGTCCAATTTAAAATTGCAAAGCCTAGATATAGTGCGCCTAAAACTTGAATAATTACCGGAAAAATAACCGAATCAATTATACCAAAATAAGCTAATATTTCATATGGCAAAAATGAGCAAGCTAAACCAATTATAGCTAGACTTATTGCACTTGCAGTCATTAATATTTTAGTATTCATCAGCTATTTAAAAGGTTAGGTTTGCTATATGTTTTTTTTGTTGTAGAAATTCTGCCCAAATTTCAGCTAAAATTTTTTCAGCTGGGTTAACTTCATTGAGCATAGCTGAAACTTGTCCAATTTCCAATTCCCCCTCATTCATATCTCCTAGAAACATACCTAATTTAGCTCTTGCTCTGCCTAAAATTTCTAACAGTTTTGTTGGATCTGCACCTTCAGCTTCTGCCTGCCCAACTACATCTGCAAATTCGTTTTTTAGCAGCCTAACAGGAACTAATTTCTTCAATCTCAGTTTTGTATCGCCTTCGGCGGAAGAAATTATTTTTTCTTTAAAATTTGGATGCGCAGATGATTCTTCTGCAACTGCAAAAGCAGAACCGATTTGAACAGCATCTGCACCCAATGCAAAACAAGCTAACATGGCTTTTCCACTTGCAATTCCACCTGCGGCAATTACTGGAACATGGACTGCTCCTTTAATCATTGGAATTAGACAGAGTGTAGTTGTCTCTTCTCTTCCATTATGTCCGCCAGCTTCAAAGCCCTCTGCTACAATAGCATCAACACCACAGTCTTGTGCTTTTAATGCAAACTTAGTATTGGCAATTACATGTACGACTGTTATTCCATTTTCTTTTAAAAAACTCGTCCAAGTAGCTGGATTACCTGCTGAAGTAAATACAATTCTCACTTTCTCCTCCAACAGAATATCCATTATTTCTTTAACATTTGGATAAAGCAAAGGAACATTTACTGCAAATGGTTTATCTGTAGCAACTTTACATTTCTGTATATGCGTTCGTAAAACATCTGGATACATAGAACCTGCACCAATTATACCTAAGCCACCTGCATTAGAAACTGCAGCAGCCAATTTCCAACCACTACACCAAATCATTCCAGCTTGTATAATTGGATATTGAATTTGGAAGAGTTCTGTAATTTTATTAGACATTTTGCTAAAATAAACGTTTTATTTTGGTTTCCTTTTCTATCAAACCTTCTTTGTCTATTTGGACTAAAACAATGCCCGGTTTTTTACCTACCTCTAAACTCCCGTATTGATTTTCAATGCCTAAAAATTCGGCTCCATTTAAAGTTGCCCACTTTATAGATTCATCAAACATAATATTTTTTTCAACCTGCAAAACTTGCATTTCCGCCAAAATACTGAGCTGATGATTACTGGCTAAACTATCGGTTCCAAGGGTAATTTTAACACCTTCGGCAACTAAAAGTGATACATTTGGCAAGGTGTTTTCTATATAAACATTTGCATTTGGACATAAACACCAATATAATTGTTGGTACTCCTTTTTAGCAAAATTGATATCAGCTTTGCTAGACACTGTATTATGCACTAAAAGTGTATTCACATTTTTTGGCATTTTAGGCAAATGATAATGTATTGAATTTTGACCAGAATTATGAGCCTCACTTTGTGCAATGCCTAAATCGGCAAAAAAATCTGCAAACTTTCCTGTTCCTGTTTCAAAAAGTTCATTCTCTCCTTTTGTTTCTTGATTATGGATACTGAGTAAGTCATCTACTTCGGTAACTTTACTTATTTCGTTAAATAATTCTGCCGAAACAGAATAAGGTGCATGTGGCACAATTGATGATTTTAAAGGTTCAAAATCTTTTTTTATTTGTATTGCTTGACAAATAATTGGCGCTGAAGGCCTATTAAAACCCAGAATTTCTATAAAGGTATGGTAATAGATTTTGCTTTTTAATTTTACTTTTTTAGATAACAATACATTAGAAATATCACCAACTGCAACAATACCATTCTGATACATTTCTTTATCAGCTTCTTGCATAGCCGAAATCACCTCTTCTTCAAGCTGTTGTCTTAATGCTAATATTTGTTTAATAAAACCAGGCAAACCAGTTTTTTCCGCTATTTTATTTTTAAGGTGAGAAAGCTCTAAATGGCAATGTGTATTGATTAACCCGGGTACAATTACACCTTCATAATGTTTGATATTTGTTATTCCTTTTTTTTCAGCATCTGCTGAAGTTAGCACAGCAATTATACTTCCCTCATCATCTAAGCCTAATACTCCATTTTTAATTGGTTTAACATTTATAGGAAAAATCCAATTAGCAGATATGAAATTTTGCATTTACAAATTAAGCAGAATAAGTACATAAACAAAAGCCTTATTCTAGAGATTGCTGATGATAGCATCAAATTGTTGCAAAATTCCCCAATCGAGAAAATAAAAAAAATATTAATTAATTACTAATCAACAACTTATACATCACCGAAAGTTTTGGCATAGTTCTGTAGTATAGGTTTGTATAGTTTCACTATTAATATTTTAAAACATACCAACATGAAAAAATTAATTTTATCCGCTGCAATTATAGCTTTTGCAGGAATTACCACAGTACAAGCAGGACAGATCAATAATAAAATCGAATTTGTCTCGGTACAAGATAGTGTTGTAAAAACGCCAATTAAATTAGAAGAACTACCTAAAGCCATTTCAGATATATTAAAAACAGAACCATATGCAGCTTGGACACCGACAGCGGCTTGGAGCGTTAAAAATGGAGAGAAAATGTTTTTCCAAGTTGATGTAAAAAAAGAAGAAGAAACAGCTTCTTTAAAATTTGATAAAGAAGGTAAACCAATAGAGTAATTCCCAAAATCAATAATTAATATGTTACAACAAAAGCCAGAAATTCTCTGGCTTTTGTTATTTTTGCTATATGTCCCAAATACTAATTGTTGAAGATGATATAACTTTTGCTCAAATTATTGAAGGTTTTTTAACTAAAAACAATTACAGAGTTGAAACCGCAATAAATTTAAATCAAGCTTATAAATTAGTAGAAAAGGAGACTTATGAGCTTTTGTTAATTGATTACAGACTACCGGATGGTACTGGTTTAGATTTACTAAAATATATTAGAGATAAAGGTTTAACTGTTCCATTTATTATAATGACTAGCTTTAATGATGTACGTACAGCTGTTAAATCTATTCAACTTGGAGCATTCGATTATATAACAAAACCAATAAATCCTGATGAGTTATTGATGCTTGTTAATGGTTTATTAAACCAAAAAGAGAAAAGCAATATTGAGGATAAAGATTTTATAAAAGGGCACAGTATTGTTGCAGATCGCTTGTATGAACATATAAATTTGGTAGCCCAAACTGATATATCTGTTCTTATACAAGGTGAAAGCGGCACAGGAAAAGAATTTGTAGCAAGGACATTGCATCTTCAGAGCAAAAGAAAAAACAAATCCTTTATTGCAATAGATTGCGGTGCTCTATCCAAAGATTTAGCAGCTAGCGAACTTTTTGGACACCAGAAAGGTGCTTTTACAGGTGCATTTAATGACAAGAAAGGTCAGTTTGAATTGGCAAATGGTGGTACACTATTTTTAGATGAGATTGGAAATTTGAGCTATGAAGTACAAATTAAATTGCTCAGGGCTTTGCAAGAACGTGTCATACAACCATTAGGGAGCAATAAGCAAATAAATATTGATGTAAGAATAATTGTTGCTACTAATGACGAATTAAATACAACGATGAAAAGTGGGGAGTTTAGGGAAGATTTGTATCACCGTGTAAATGAGTTCAAAATCATTATTCCTCCATTGCGAGAAAGAGGAAACGATTTAGAGCTTTTCATCTATCACTTTATAAGTTTAGCAAATGAAGAATTAAAAAGAGATGTTAAAGAAATTTCTCCAGATGTGAAATCTTTATTACTTAAATACGATTGGCCAGGAAACTTGAGAGAGCTCAAAAATGTAATTAAAAGAATGGTTTTGTTAAGTCCTAATCAGATTGCTACAATTGAAAGTTTACCAGATGAAATGAGAATTGCTGTAAATCAAGTTCAAAATGCTAATTCAACTGATTTAAAAGCAACAAATGAAATAAATGAAAAGAATTTAATTATCGAGATCTTATCAAAAGTTAGGCATAATAAAACCAAAGCTGCTAAACTTTTAAATATTGATAGAAAAACTTTATACAGCAAAATGGAGAAATACGATATTGATTAACCCTCAGTCTTAAGTAAAACAATCAATTCATTCAGTTTCTCAATTAAATCTTTTATTTGTTGTTGCATTTTAGCATCAATTGAGCGTTGGTCTGCGATTTCTTGTTCCATTATTCTAAAAGCTGAGCCCAATTCACTAGCACCAATTTGTGCAATTCTTCCTGCTAAACGGTGAATAATTAATCTAGTACTGTTAATTTCTTTTGTATTTAAATTTCCTTTGAGTGTTTTAATGTCATTGAGACAATCCTTTTCAAACTGAAACAATATTTTTCTCAACATTTGCTGATCACCCATTGTCATTTTTTCTAGAGAAGACAAATCATAAGAAATTGTTTGATAAACAAATTTTTTATCAATTATTGAAAGTAAATCTTTTGCTTTAAAAGGTTTCATAATTATCCCTTCAAAACCTTTTTCTAAAATGTTATACTTTTCATCTGGTAATACTTGTGCAGTAATGGCATAAAATTTAACATCAGTTGGCATTTTTTGTTTTAACAAGCCAAATAATGTAACGCCAGACATTTCTGGTAACCTCATGTCAACAAACACAATTTTAACTTCTTTATCGATTGGATATTTCAGTACTTCATTTGCAGAGCTAAAGTTTTGATGAGCTATACCTTGCTGATCAAAAATAAGACCACAAAGCTCTAAAATTAATAAGTCATCATCAATAACCCATACTTTTGGCATTTCTGCTTGTACGCTTTCGATTAAAACTATAGGGGAATCGACTTGTTTTTTTGCAAATCGATAAGTTAAAAAAATACTAAATTTTGTACCTACATTAATTTTACTTTCTACACAAATTCTACCATTTTGCCGCTCTACCAATTCTTTTACAATTGCCAAACCCAAGCCTGTTCCTTCTTTATTTATTAAATTTTTATTAGGTCCCTCTACTTGTTCAAATTCATCAAAAATTAGATTACCGGAAGAATCATCAAATCCAATTCCAGTGTCTTCAATTATAAAATTAAAATGTAACTCATCATCCATTTTGTTGCAAAAAACTTTAAATACAACATCACCTTTTAATGTAAATTTAATTGCATTACCTAAAACATTATATAAAATTTGTTTTAAACGAAATGGGTCACCGTTTACAAAAACTATATTTTCTAAATTTAAATTTGATTTTAAATGAATCCTCTTTTTCTCTGCCAATGGAATCATGCCAGCAAAAACTTCATCAAGTAATTCCTGCATGTTAAAATCTTGATTAGCAAAACTAAATTTTCCAGAAATAATTCGATTATAGTCCAAAATTTCATTAACAATTTGAAGCAAATGTGTTGAAGAACTATGGATTGCATTTATATGTTTTTTATTAGGCTTATCCTGACTCAGGATTATTTCAGAATATCCTAAAATTGATTGTAGAGGTGTTCTAATCTCATGGCTCATATTTGATAAAAACCTTTGCTTAGCAGAGCCATGGTACTCAGCTTCATCTTTAGCTTTTTCAAGCTCAATCCTGTATTTATTGCTCTTTACAATGTCTGTTAATATCAAGTAGCCCAAAACCAATGTAATTAAAAAAAACACAATAATAATAATGCTAATTTGTTTAACCCCGCTGCTTACAACATTCCTAGCTTTAGTATTGTTTACATCAATTTGAACCACTGTTTCTGCTTCCACCTCTCTTATTAAACTTAATATCTGCCTAGTTATAGTATTACTAGCATTGGCTAAATCTGCTTCTTCTTTTAAAAACCTATTGCTTTTATAACGCTGTTTTTTCTCTATTGTAAGTAAAGAGGATTCAATTCCCTTCATGATACTGTCTTCTACAACAGCATTTATAGTATCTCTTTTTATTTTAAATTCTTCATTAATTACTTTATAAACTTCTGATTTCTTTTTACCAAATAATCTACCTAAAAAGCCCTTAGATTTGTTATCTTCTATTGGAGTTAATGTTGTAGTTGAAGTTGCTGTTTGTGTTGTTAAAATTGTACTATCAGCCTCTCTAGATCTTTGTAATATTAGTTGATTTAATTCTTCTACTTCATTAGAGAATGATTTGGTATTCACCAATTTTTCTCTAACTTCTAAATACATTAAAAATTGCTTGTCTCTAGCTGACAATAACTTTCTTATGGATTTAATTCTTATCAATTGTAGATCATCATCTTCAAATAAATTTGCTAGTGTATCTAACTTTTTTCTTAAGCGTCTTGTTTCTAAAATAAAATTACTTTTATTTCCAGCATCATTAAATGCTTGGTCCTTTTGTAATTGGTCTAATCTTGCCGTTTGATGAGAAATTTCATTAACAATCCTTAATCTGTTATTTGGCGCAGAGATTTTTTCTACTGTATTTAGCATTTCTACAAACACAAATTTACTAATCCCCCAAGCTAATAGTAAGGCAAAACAGCCCGATAAAAAGCCAATAATAACTTTACCCTTTGTAGCTTTAAAAAATCTATTTTGATCTATCATTAATTTAAATTCTTCTATAAATGCTTGTAAATAACGAAATAGTTTTAAGAAATAACATATCTTTAATTTATAATGAATCGGATTGATAGGCTTTTTGGAATTTTAATACTGTTACAATCTAAAAAATACGTTTCTGCAGAAAAAATTGCTAATCAATATGGTATTAGTATTCGTACGGTTTATCGTGATATAAAAGCTTTAACCGAGCAAGGAATCCCTTTAAGTTTCGAACAAACAAAAGGCTATTTTATTGTACAAGGCTATTTTTTGCCACCCATTTCCTTTAACTCTGATGAAGCAAATGCACTCCTTTTAATGGAAAGGTTTTTAGATGGTTTTGCTGACAAATCTATTCACCAACATTATACCACTGCTTTAAATAAAGTAAAAGCAGTATTGCGAACAGCACAAAAAGATAAATTAGACAACCTAAACGAAAACATTAAACTTCAGTTACCTGAAAGATTAAAAAATGACTTTAAATATTTATCAGTTTTACAAAATGCCATAGGCGAAAAATGCATTATTGAGCTTGATTATAAAAACAATAAAGAAGAGGTTAGTAAACGTAAGATAGAACCAATTGGTTTAATTTTTTATGCATTCAGCTGGCATTTAATTGGTTTTTGTCACCTAAGAAATGATTATCGAGATTTTAAAATTAGCAGTATTCTAGCAATAAAATGCACTGAATTTCCCTTTAAAATAATTGAACATATGGCGCTTAATGATTATATGAAAATGCTACCTGTAAATTATTAATATTTTTTATTTTACACTGCCATAGGGTTGTCAGTGGTCTGTATTTTCTTTGTACTATAAAACAAAGAAATTATGAATATTATCGAGACATTATTAAGAGAATTGGAGCAAGAAGCTCAAATTACACGTAAATTTTTAGCGTTAGTTCCGTTTGATAAAGCTGAATGGGCACCTCATGATAAAAGCATGAAATTAATGCCTTTATCAACTCATATTGCAGAATTACCAAGTTGGATAAGTTTAGGTTTAACTACTGATGAATTAGATTTTGCAACTGCACCCTATGAACCTGTTGTTGTAAATAACAATGATGATTTGCTAGAATTGTTTGAAGATAGTTATGAATCTGGAAAAGAAGAGTTAATTAAGGCAAAAGAAGAAGAGCTAAACAATAGATGGGTTTTACGTAATGGAGAGCAAATATTAAGCGATATAGATAAATATGGAATTATTCGCATTGCAATTAGTCAAACTATACACCATAGAGCGCAGTTAGGTGTTTATTTTCGCCTTTTAGGCATAGCTGTTCCTTCTAGTTATGGACCAAGTGCTGACGACCAAAGTTTTTAGTTCAAAATTATTAGCCTGCTGATATTCAAGTTATCATCAGGCTAATGCTTTAACCAATTATTTGTAACTTTGCAAAATAATTTACTAAAGCACTCAATGACTGACCCAACAACACGATTAAATAAATACATTAGCGAAAGCGGATTATGTTCTAGAAGAGCGGCAGATAGGTTTATAGAGCTAGGTCAGGTTTTTATCAACGGACGTAAAGCTAAAATTGGTGATAAAGTCTTTTTTGGCGATTTAGTAAATGTAAACGGCAATAGCATAGAGCCAAAACAAGCCGAAAACTCTATTCTCTTGGCATATAACAAACCAGTTGGCATTACCAGTACAACTGAAGCAAATATTAAAGGTAATATTGTAGATCATGTAAATCACAGCGAACGAGTTTTCCCTATCGGAAGATTAGATAAAGACTCGCAAGGCTTAATATTTTTAACCAATAATGGTGATTTAGTTAATAAAATTCTTCGTGCGGGTAATAGCCACGAAAAAGAATATATTGTTACCGTAAACAAACCATTAACCGATCAATTTATCGAAGGAATGGGAAAAGGAGTGCCGGTTTTAGGGGTAATGACTAAAAAATGCAAAGTAGTTAAGGAAAGTCCTTTCATTTTTAAAATTACTTTAATACAAGGCTTAAACCGTCAGATACGTAGAATGTGCGAGCATTTTGGCTTCGAAGTAACAAAGCTAGAAAGAGTACGCATCATGAACATCACGCTTAAAGGTTTACCTATTGGCGATTGGCGTGAATTGACAGCAGAAGAAGAAGCAGAAATTTTTAAAATGGTTGCAAAATCTAGTTCTACTAAAGACACTGCTCCTAAAAGAGTAAACAAAAAGGTAGAAGAAAAAGAAGAAAAGCCTGCCCAACGTTTTGCAAAATCTAAAGGTAGAGCCACTAGCGCAACTGATAGAGCTAATCCTGACAATAGAACAAGCAGAGGAGCTGGAGGATCAAGAGGAAATCAAAGTGCAGCAAGTAATGATTGGTTCAAATCTAACGGACCTAGCGCTAGGTCAACTCGCCCATCAAATGGTAAACAAGGAGCTCCCGCTGCGAAAACACGTAGTCCGAAAAGGAAGTAATGATTTTTGTTTTAATCTATATAAATACACTCATTTTTGTATTTCTTTCGGGTTTACATTTTTATTGGCTTTTAGGAGGAAGGTGGGGATTTTCTACAAGTTACCCTACTTCTAAATCATTTAAACCTATTTTTGTACCGGGCTTAATGAGTACGTTAATTGTGGCTATTGGCCTATTATTTTTTGCAGTACTTCTATTATTAAAAATAGCCCCTTTTACTTTTATCAGCCAAAAATTTGTTGATTATTTAAACCTAACTATCGCTTTAATCTTTCTTTTACGGAGCATTGGCGATTTCAACTATATAGGTTTATTTAAACGAATTAAGGATACACCATTTGCCAAAAATGACACTCAAATATATGTTCCTTTGTGCTTATATCTCGCCATTAGCTGTTTGCTAATTGTAATTTTGTAATACCAAATCCATTATTTCTTCTAAGCTTCAAAATTTTAAATACCTTTGCATCAATATGATTAACACCAAAAAAATAGATATTCGTTCCTTAGATTTGCCACAAATGCAGCTTTATTTTAGTGAGATGAAAGAACCTGCTTATAGAGCAAAACAAGTTTATCAATGGCTTTGGGAAAAATCTGCACGTAGTTTTGAAGAGATGAGCAATCTATCTAAAGAATTGCGTAAGAAACTGGATGAAAACTATTCCATCAACGTTGTTGAAATTAATAGCGCTCAATTTAGTA
>JBBSRF010000030.1:0-14425 GCA_038243335.1 Sphingobacteriales bacterium | reverse complement strand
TAAAAAAAGACCAAGGAGAATTTCCCTTGGTCTTTTTTTATAATTTGTATTCTGATTATTTTTCTGGGATTAAAACAACTCTAATGTAATTTTCGCCATTTAAATATTGTTGTGCAGCAGCCTTGCTAGATGCTACAGTAACATTATTTATTCTTTCTTTATTGGTTAAAACTTGAGTAATGTCATCGTTATATTTTAAGCGATTAGTTAAATAGCTTAACCAAAATCCATTTTCTCTTAAATTAAGTTCATCTTGTCTTTGTTCTTCAGATTTAAATTTCATTAAATCTTCTTGAGTTGCTCCGTTTACTTTAAAGGAGTTTACTTCTTCTAATGATGCAGTAATTAACTTTTCTACATTAGCTTTTGAACAATTAAATGAGATGGTAAAATAGTAGTGGGCAGTTGGATATTTTTGCACACTTAAACCTACGTTAGGTGTATAAACACCACTTTCCTTTTCTCGTAAACGCTCTAAAATTTTAATTTCTAAAGCCGCCTTTAAAGCATCTAACTGAATGTTATTCTCGGCATTATAAACATAATCTCCATGAAAAAATAGCTGAACAGTAGCTTTATCCTCTATGCCTTTCACTACAGTTTTGCTCACCTTTCCTTTCGGAGGATTAATGCCGTTGTCAACAAAGGTTTCATTTCTATTTAAAGCTGGTAAGCTTGCCAAGTAAGTAGTAATAAACGGTTTTAATTTCTCTACTTCAAAATTACCAACAAATACAAAAGTCTGTCCACTAGCATCTGCAAAGCGATCTTTATAAAATGCATAAGTTTTATCAAGAGAGATTTTATCAATATCACTTAATTTAATTGGCATACCACGTGGATGATAGTTTGAAAGCACAGCTTGCAAAGTATCTGCATAAACGCTATTAGGCACACTATTTTTATTAGCTGTCATTAGCTTTAAATCGCTCATATTTTTGTTAAAAATATCTACATCTTTACGCGGATTAGTAGCATAAGCATATATTAACTGAAAAGCAGTTTCTAAATCTTTTGGAGAGCTACTCCCAGAAAAACCTTGATATTGATCGTCGATATATGATCCAACACTTGCCGTTTTTCCTGCAAGATATTTTGTCAGTTGAGTGGGATTAAAACTCCCAACTCCGCTTTGTGCAATTAAATTAGCATTTTCTGCAGATAGAAAATCAGTATTGCTCGCAATTGATGCACCTCCTTTACCAAAAGAAGTGAACATAATTTGGTCATTCTTAAAATCTGTTGGTTTTAACACTACTTTAATGCCGTTGCTTAAAGTTAAGGTTGTAATTCCAATCTTATCATTTTTAGTTTCATTTATAATTGTACCAGCTAATGGTATTTTGGCAATTAGTGGTTCATTTACAGTATTGTCTAAATAAGGAGTTAATCCTGTGCGTGCCGTTTTTAGTGCCGCTACTAATTGTGCTTCAGTAGGCAGTTCTTTTATATCTTTTTCTGGGGCTTGTACAATAATGGTTATATTTTTTGTAGTAATTAAGGTTTTTGCCATCGCATTAACCTCAGCTAATGTTAAATTTCCCATTATTTTTTTACTTTCTGCATAGCTGTAATCTGCAGAAGGAATACCAGCGCCAACTAAGAAATTATCTAAATATTGCTGTACAAAAGCAGCCGATTTTGTTTTATCTTTTTCTTTGTACTGTTTTTCTAAACCTGCTTCAACTTTCTTTTTAATGGTTTCAAATTCGCCAACGGTAAAACCGAATTTTGCCATTCTTTCGTTTTCTGCCAATATTCCAACCAATGCTTGATCTAATTCTTTAGCTGATTTTGCAACAGCAACAGTTTGCAATGCACTTTCTCCCCATACCAAACCACCTTGATATGGTGAAAAACTACTTTGTGCAAAAAGAAATGGTGCCGCACCGCCTTGTGTAATTTCTTGTATCCGACCAGCTAACATATTATTGATCATCGCATGAATAATGCTATTTCTCAAATCAACGTCAGTTTTAACTGGGCTAGATTTTTGTCTATAAATTACTTGTGCAATGTTATAAGGTTGTTCTTTATCAGTAACAATTTTTACATAAGGCTGCTCATTGTCTTGCAATGAGTAATTTACTCTTGGTTTAGGATTTGCAGGATTGGTTAATCCACCAAAATTTTGTTTAATTAATTGTTCAACTTCCTTTACATCAAAATCACCTACGGCAATCACAGTTTGTAAATTAGGTCTATACCAATCTTTGTAAAAGTTTCTAATTTTATCGTGTGTAAAGGTGTTTAAAACCTCTACTTTTCCAATAGGAAGTCGTTTTGCGTATTGAGAATTGCCACCTAATAAAAATGGTAAAACTTGATTGCTTATTCTTTGTTGTGCATTTTTCCCTCTGGCACGATCTTCTTCAACAATTACACCTCTTTCATTGTCAATATCTTTGCCATCCATACTTATCTTTCCAGCCCAGTTGGCTAAAATTTTAAAGCCTGTTTTAAAAACTTCAACACTATCAGTAGGTATTGGCAATTGATAAACGGTTTGATTAAAACCAGTATACGCATTCAAATCTGCACCGAAACGAACACCAGCTTTTTGTAAATAACTAATCATTTCGTTTTTAGGAAAATCTTTTGTCCCATTAAATGCCATATGTTCAGTAAAATGCGCTAATCCTTGCTGATCATCGGCTTCCATTAAGGAGCCAAATCTATTTCCTAAATAAAGCTCTGCTCTATTTTTAGGCTCTGAATTTTTACGGATGTAATAGGTTAATCCGTTAGGTAACTTTCCAATAATTACATCAGGATCATTTGGGATTGCTTTTGAAGCAACTTTAGTAGCTATTTTTGTGGTCTGTGCCTTTGTAGGCTTAGTTTTATTTTGAGCTAAAGCAGGTTGTAAAAATAATCCTGCAGCTAATCCAAAAATTAAAATGTGTTTTTTCATAGATTTATTTTAGTTGTATTAAAAAATTAAGACACCCATATTAGGTAAATATTACTCGCATATTTCTCTGTGGTTGTCAGCTAATGTTAAACTTTTATGATTATATTCTTTTTGTACATGAACCATAATATAACAAAGAAGAACATAATAAATGTGATTGCATAAGCTAATGAAGCATTTATTGGAGAAAAATAAGGTACAAAAAAAGTTTGGTATACCCAACTTAGTGCACCTATTTCTTCTCCATCTGGTAATTCTACTTTAATCATGTTTACCAAGCGAGGCATTAAGCCCGATACAAAAAATACGGTAATTGCATTTACACCGTAAATTACAAATGGTTTTGTAAAATTATTGTATTTGTTCACATCAATTATCCAATAGCATAAAGCCAAAATTATGGTTGCTAAGCCACCTGTATAAAGGACATAAGAACTTGTCCACAAAGCTTTGTTAATCGGGAAATTTAAATCCCAAATCAAACCAGCTAAGGTTGCAAATACACCAATAGAGAAAAGCCAAGCAATTTTGTTTGCAGCTGCTATATCTTTCTTTTTTAAGTAAATGCCAACCAATACTCCAAATAGGGCCGTTGCAACTGCAGGAAATGTGCTTAAAATCCCTTCGGGATCCCAAGTTATAGATGATTTCCATAAATGTGCTTCTGTTAAAATGGTCCTATCTAACCAAGCCCCTAAATTTGTTTCTTTTTCTAAATTAGCATAACCTAAACCAGGTACTGGAACAAACATCATTAATATCCAATAGCCGACCAAAATAACCACGATGGTTTTGAAAATTGTTTTTTCGCTAGACTTTAAAAAGATAAAAGCAGCTATAAAAAATACTAAGCTAATTCTTTGTAAAACGCCAGGTATGCGGACATTCTTAATGGCATCTATTAAATCATAAGTAGCAAAATTTCTCGGAAAAATAGCCAATATGAATCCTAATCCAAATAAAATTAGTGCTCTTTTTAACGCCTTTAAAATAGTTCTGTTATGGCTTGCTTGATCTAATTTTTTACTACCCATTGCATACGCAATAGATACACCAATAATAAATAAGAAAAAAGGAAAAATCAAATCTGTCGGCGTACAGCCATTCCACTCTGCATGCTCTAGCGGTGCATAAATGTTGCCCCAACTACCAGGATTGTTTACTAGAATCATGGAAGCTACTGTAAGTCCACGAAAAAAGTCTAATGACAGTAAGCGTTCAGTTTTATGCTCCATTTTTAGGTGAAAATTATTTGCTTTATAGTATAAATCCCCAAATTATTTGAGGATTTATACTATAAATATATCATTAAAAATTATTCTATATTGAAAATTTAGAATTTGTATTTAACAAATGCCTCCATTGCTTCATAATTTGCAAGTCCCAAATCATCATAAGATTTTGCAGTTTCTCTGTTTCTATCTTCTGCTCTTTGCCAAAACTCCCTAGCATCATCTCCAGGAAAAACAGCTCTATCTTTTTGAGATTGGTGTTTGAAAATTGCAAATTTCTTACGCTCAACTTCTTGCGGACTAAGTGGGACAGCCATTTCAATTTCATGTGTTTCAAACTCTAGCCAAGCTCCCCTATACATCCAAAGCCAACAGTCTTTAACCCAACTTTCAGTTTTTTCTAATCTTTTTAAAGCTTGTAAAATTATATTAAAACAAACAATGTGAGTGCCATGCGGATCTTCAAAATCTCCCGCTGCAAATATTTGATGGGGTTTGATGTTTTGAAGTAGTTCCATGGTTAAAACAACATCAGTTTCTGTGACTGGATTTTTTTGATTTTTACCGCTTTCATAAAAAGGTAATGCCATAAAATGGATGTGGTCATCTGCTAACCCACAATAACGAGCTCCCGCAATGGCTTCTCCTTTTCTAACCAACCCTTTTACGGTCTGTATTTCTGGAGTATCTATCTGATTAGGTTTCTTCTGTTCAATAAATTTACGCATATTACTATACATTTCTTTCATTGCAGGTTGTCCCATCCCCATTTTTTCAGAAAAATCAATATTAAATTCTACAAATCTTAAAGCATCATCATCCCAAACCGCAGTATTACCCGAGGTTTGATAGGCAACATGAACATCATGTCCTTGGTCTACTAAACGAATAAAGGTACCACCCATAGAAATTACATCGTCATCTGGGTGTGGAGAGAAAATAACCACACGCTTTTTTGCGGGCTCTGCTCTTTCAGGTCTTTGGGTATCATCGGCCTGTGGTTTACCACCTGGCCAACCTGTAATGGTATGTTGTAACTTATTAAAAATATGAATGTTAATATTGTAAACTGGCCCTTTTTCAACAGCCAATTGTGCCATTCCATTGTTATTGAAATCATCTTCAGTTAATTTCAAAATTGGTTTATTTAACTTGTTTGCAAGCCAAATTACAGCTTTTCTTGTTAAAACTTCATTCCACACACAATCTTTAACTAACCAAGGCGTATCAAATCTAGTTAACATTGATGATGCATCTTCATCTAAAATAAATTCTACATTATCAGATAGTTGTAAATAAGTTGCAGGCACCTCACTTGATATTTCTCCTTCAACGGCTTTTTTAATAATAGAAGCTTTTTTACGGTTCCAAGCCATTAAAACAATTTCTCTAGCTTTAAATATGGTGCCAATGCCCATGGTAATTGCCTTTGTTGGCACAAAAGATTTTCCACCAAAATCACGTGCAGCATCTTTTCTAGTCAAATCATCTAAAGTAACTAAACGGGTTCCTGAATTTGGTGCTGAGCCTGGCTCGTTAAATCCAATATGTCCTGTACGGCCAATGCCTAACAACTGCATGTCTAATCCACCAACTTCTCCAATTTTTCGCTCGTAAGCTAAACAGTAAGCAGGTATATCTTCTAATTTTATTGTGCCATCAGGAATATGAATATTTGCTTTTTCAATATCGATATGATTAAACAAATGTTCATTCATAAATTTTACATAGCTTTGGGCATCAGTTGCTTGCATTGGATAATATTCATCCAAATTAAATGTAATTACATTTTTAAAGCTTAAGTTTTCTTCTTTGTGTAAGCGCACCAATTCTGCATATACTAAAATAGGTGATGCACCTGTAGCTAAGCCTAAAACAGCATATTGTTTTTTTTCTTGCTTACTTTTAATAATTTTTGCAATACGATGAGCAACGCTGATAGATGCTTCTTTTGGATTTTTAAAAACGGTAACGGGAAGCTTCTCGAACCTCGTTTCTTCTAATAGATTTAATCTTGCCATTAAATTGGTATTATGTAGTGAACGGAGCAGTAAAGGTAGAAGTATTTTTAAAAATCAACATCATATTTACGTTTTATATCTTCGAGCTCCTTAACTTTAGTAAATTTTAATCGCTATGAATAGAAATATCGCACAATTATTTAAAATTGCATCTAAAAAAGAAAGAAAAATTATTGGGCTAATGTCTGGAACTTCAATGGATGGTTTAGATATCGCTTTATGTCTTTGCAATGATAGTGGGAGTAAAACAACTGTTAAACTGTTAAATTTTATCACATTACCTTATCAGAATGAGTTTAGAGCTGATGTTAAAAGCATTTTCTCTCGTAAAGATGCTGATTTGGAAAAAGTTTGTCTTTTAAATGAATTAATTGGAACGAAGCATGCCGAAATGATTTTACAAACTCTAGTGCTGTGGAATATTAATGTGAATGAAATTGATGCAATTGCTAGTCATGGACAAACAATTTATCATGCACCTCAAACATTACATCAACAAAAAGAATACCCTAACGGAACACTCCAAATTGGAGATGGAGATCATATTGCTGTTAAAACAGGTATAATTACCATTGCGGATTTTAGACAAAAGCATTTAGCTGCGGGTGGAGAAGGGGCTCCATTGGCAGTTTACGGAGATTATTTAGTATTCTCTAAAAAGGGAGAGAATAGAGTAATGTTAAATATTGGGGGTGTTGCCAACTTTACTTTTTTGCCGAGTGATGGAGATGCTGCAAAAGTTTTTTCAACTGATGTTGGACCTGGAAATACTTTAATGGATCATTTTATACAAGCTAAATATCCGGGTTTGTATTATGATGAAGATGGAAGGCTTGCTAAAGCTGGGAGTTGTAATCAGGATTTATTAAATGTATTATTAATTAATGAATTTTTTAGTGGTAATTTTCCTAAAACTACAGGGCCCGAGCTATTTAATTTAAATTATTTAAAGAAAGCTCAAAAAGAATCTAATACAACAGATTTGAGTAATGAAGATATATTAGCCACACTTTGCCATTTTTCTGCTTCAGCAATTATTGATTCATTACAACGCACCATTGAATTTGAACAAATGCCAATCATATTTATGAGTGGCGGTGGTATGCATAATCCTCTATTGGTTGAGTTATTAAAAAAAGCACTACCAAATGCTATATTTAACACAACTGCAGACCTAGCGATTAATCCCGATGCTAAAGAAGCAGTATTGTTTGCATTACTTGCTAATGAAACGCTAGCGGGTGAGCCTATCTATTTTGGAGATAGAGCAGGGGTGCCATCTGTTTGTATGGGTAAAATTTGCCTACCTAATTAAATGATTAGCTGAATATAAGTATTAACCTTAAGCTTTAAAAGCCTGTTTCTTTTACTCATTTAATTGTAAAATTAAACGTTGTATAAATATTTTATTTTGAAAAAATATTTATTTCAAACAATTCTTAATTAAGTTTACCTTTACTTTCAGAATTAAATTTTGAAAGAATAAAGAACAACCAATTGTCAACTAATTAACCGATTTCATATGAATAAATTTTATCTAGCCAGAGGTACAAAGTTTTTATCGACTTTAATAACTCCCATTTTTTTATTGCTATTTTTCTCTTCAGCAATGGCGCAATCTAAACGCTATACCATAACAGGTAAAGTAACTGATGCAACAACAAAAGAGACGATACCTGGTGTTGGCGTAAAACTTCAAAACTTAAATTTTGGCGCTGCCACTAATACAGATGGTGTCTACAATTTAAATGTAGATTTAGCCCCAGGTAACTATCAAATGGTTTTTTCTTATATTGGATATAAAAGTGTAATTAAACAAGTTACATTGGGTAATGATAATTCGATTACTGTAAATGCAGAAATTAGTGGAGATGCAGTTGGATTAGATGAAATTATAGTTACTGGTACATCTCAGGGTACTACTCGTAAACAATTAGGTAGTTATGTAAGTACTGTAAAGGGTGATGATTTACTAAAATCACCTAGCGGAAACGTTTTATCAGGTTTACAAGGGAAAACTCCTGGAGCCCAAATTAGTCAAAACTCTGGTGATCCAGCAGGTGGAATGACAGTGAGGTTACGAGGTATAAGTTCTGCAAATTCATCTTCAGATCCACTTTATATTATTGATGGAGTTATTGTAAACAATTCAACGACTAGAGTGACGAACACCTCTCAAAATTACGATGGCGGAAATTTTGTCGGAAACATTGGCCAAAATAGAATGGTAGATATTAATCCAAATGATATTGAAAGAATAGAAGTGCTAAATGGTGCAGCTGCTGCGGCAATTTATGGCTCAAGGGCAAATGCGGGAGTAATACAAATCTTTACTAAAAGAGGTACTACAGGTAAAGCGCAAGTCAATTTCTCTACAAGTTTAACAAACTCTAGCTTACGTAAGCAAATTGAGTACAATCATTCGCCTGTTAAATTTGGTGGACCAACTGATGGTCCAGGTGCAGTAACTCAAGATGTATTATTGCCAGCTTTAACTACAACTTCACCAGTTAAAAGATATAATTATCAAGATTACATTTTCCAAAATGCAACTGGTACAGACAATACAATCTCAGTTTCTGGTGGTAATGATGAAACAAAGTTCTATACTTCTGCGGGTTACTATAATAATCAAGGTATTATTAAAAATACAGACTTTAAACGTTATAACTTTAAAGCAAACGTAGATCAGAAATTAACAGATTGGGCAAAATTATCTGCTGGTTTTAACTATATTCATAGTGACGCGAATGAGAAACCAGATGGTAATTCATTTTTCTCGCCAATGAATTCTGTAACCATTATTGGTAATTTCCATGATTTGTTTACAAGAGATGCCTTGGGTAATATCCAAAAAATTGGCGAACGTGGCCGCGTAAATCCTGTTTCTGTAATTGAAGACATCAAACAGAGACAGTTTACCAATAGAATTATTGCAAATACAAGTCTTAAATTATATCCAGTAAAAAACTTTACTGTAGATTATACTATGGGTGTTGACAATTCTATTCAAAATGGAACAACTTTTATTCCTCCTTTCGCTTATGATGTAAGTACAGGTTTTTATGGTGGTGGTGCTACTTTAGACCCAACCTTGAACGGTTATGCAAGTGCTGCAAATGCTACAACAACCTTATTTAATAATGAGTTAAACTTAACTTATGATATCAAAATAAATAATAATTTATCTTCTACCACACAATTGGGTGGTTCTTATCAATACCAAAAGGATTTATATTCCTTATTAAATGGTAGAGGTTTAGCTCCATTTGTACAAACAGTTAATGGAGCAAGTTCTGCTTTGCCAAATATAGATTCTAGATCTGAATTGGCAATTAGCGGGGCTTATTTACAACAAAATTTTAAGTATAAAGATCATTTATTTGTAACTGGTGCAATTAGATTAGATCAGTCTAGTGTATTCGGCGACAATGTAGGGGTAAGAAAATACTTTAAAGCTAATGCAAGTTATGTACCTTCTTCTGCCGATTATTGGAAAGATTTAGGCATTTCTAAATGGTTTAACTCTTTTAAAGTTAGAGCTGCTTATGGCGAGTCTGGGAACTTAACAGGTATCAGTCCATACGCACGTTTTAATGAGTATACTTCGCAATCTTATTTAAATAAGATTTCTTTAATTTCTAGCAGTACCTTAGCTAATCAAGGTGTTATACCAGAAATTCAAAAAGAATTTGAAGTAGGTACCGATATGTCTTTCTTTAAAAACAGATTAGGTTTAACCTTTAGTTACTATAACAAAAAGGTGAGTGATTTACTATTCCCTGTTGTAATTGCGCCAACCAATGGTTTTTCTAGTTTATTAGATAATTTTGGTGCCTTAGAAAATAAAGGGATTGAATTAATGTTAACAGGAGCTCCTGTTAAAACAGCAAATTTCAATTGGAATAGTACATTTATTTATAATAGAAATAGAAATAAAGCAGTTGGAACAGGTGCCTTAAGATTATATTCTACCAATCCAGGTGCCCCAGTTGCAATTGTAGACGGACAGCCATTAGGTGTTTTTTATGGTACTTTCTTTGCACGAAACGCAGATGGTAGCTTGTTAAAAAATGCTGCAGGCATTCCACAAATAGAAAAAGGAACACAAACAACACCTACTACATTTACGCCGCAAAGAGATGCAACAGGCTTACCTACTGGAACAACTTTACGTAAAGTAGTTGGAGATCCTAATCCAGATTATACACTATCATTTGTTAATGATTTTTCTTATAAAAAATTAAGTTTACACGTTCAGCTAGATGCTGTACAAGGTGGTGATGTTTGGAATGCAGATTGGCGGACTAGACAAGGTGTTGGCAATGGTAATGAGGCAGAAAAAGAACAATTGGGTCAATTACCTCGTGGTTATGTAGCGGGTGTGTATGCTATTGAGGAGTGGAGAATTGATAATGGATCTTTTGTGAAATTAAGAGAAGTTTCATTGAGCTACAATGTTGGGAAAGTAAAATACCTTAAAGATTTAACCATAAACATTAGTGGTAGAAATCTAGTTTCTTGGGATAACTACAAGGGATACGATCCTGAGTTAAACTCTGGTGGTCAATCTACTATTTTAAGAAATATAGATTTTGGCGCTGTGCCAATTCCTAGAACGTTCTCTTTAGGTTTACAAGTTAAATTTTAATCGGTTTAAAAATTAGAAAATGAAAAAATATACATATAAAATTCCTGCATTAATGATAGCTGCGCTATTGTTAACATTTACCTCTTGTAAAAAAGAATATAAAAATGCAGGAGGCGCAAATGCTGTTGATGTACTAAACTCTAGTAAAGGACTTACTGGCGTTGCTGTGGGTTTGCAGAGAACGTATACCGTTAGTAGACCAGGCCTTTTATTTAATTCTATAACAGCGAATGGTTTTGTTACGAATGAGATAGATTTAAGAAACTCTGGAAACATACCAGAATTGCAATTGGTAACTGGTGGTAGTGCTGTAGATGGTACAAATAGTATTCTAGGTAATTTGTGGGCCAATGCTAATAAAATTATCTATGATGCAGATAATGTAATTACCAACGCTGCAAATTTAGCGGATAAAAACTATGCTTCAGGTTTAATTGCTTATTCAAGTATTTTTAAAGCTTTAGCGCTTGGTAACATGGCTCAATATTGGGAAAAAGTGCCTTCTGGTATTGGAAAAAATGTAACATTTATAACAAGAGTTGAAGGTTTTAATAAAGCCATTGCAACGATTGATAATGCTATTGCTGCAATACAGGCTAACCCAATGAGTGCTAGCTTTTTGTCTAACATACCTGCTGGGATAGATGTTCAAAACACACTATATGCTTTAAAAGCGAGGTATGCTTTGTTTGCTGGTAATAATACGCTAGCAGGAACAGCAGCTAATATGGTCGACTTATCGAAAAAATCAGCTTTTAATTTTGATGCATTAACTTTAAATTCAATATTCGAAGTTGCAACATCTACAAACAATGTATTTCAACCTAAGGATGCTAATTTAGGTTTAACAGGAATGTTTACTCCAGATGTTGCAGATGGAAGACTATTGTTTTATACAGCTAGAAACCCAACTGTTGCACCATTGGTGCGTATTAACGGTTTTGGTGCTGCAGCCGCTACCGCTTTTCCAATTTATTTGCCTGGAGAAATGACTTTAATTAAGGCTGAGGTCTTAGCTAGAATCCCAGATCTAACAAATGCTTTAATTGAGCTAAATAAGGTAGTAACTAAAACTGCAGCAGCTGATCCATTTGGTGTAGGTGCAAATTTACCAGCTTTGGTAGGGCCATTTACCCAAGCACAATTGTTAAATGAAATTTACAAACAACGTTGTATAGAATTATACATGTCTGGTTTAAAATTAGAAGATATGCGTAGGTTAAATCAGCCAATCGCAGATCGTAAGCGTAATTTCTTTCCTTATCCATTTACAGAAAGAGATAATAACACCAATACGCCAGCAGATCCTGCATTTTAAAAACAGTAAGTACTTATTAATGAAAACGCCCCAAAGAGTTAATATCTTATTGGGGCGTTATTTTTTAAAGTATAATTAAACCATCAATATGATAATCAACTAAAAGTTGATCATTATTGGATAATTCTGTAATTAAATAGCTGATATTTTTTAATGGAGTTACTTTTAAACGTAGAGATATATTTAATTTTTCTGAAATACATAGAACTGCAGCTTTTTTAGAAGAGTTAAGCATTGTCTTTTTTAACTGATTAATTTCCCAATCTGTATCCGTTAGGCCATCTTTAGGATGCAATGCACTAGTTCCTAACAGACATAAATCTGCATTAATTTCTGAAAGTTGACTAATTACATGGCCGCCATATGTAATTTGAGAATTTTTAGAAAATAAGCCGCCAATTAAGATGACTTCAATTCGAGGATATTTTGAAAGTTCAACTGCTACCAATGGGCTTATGGTAAAAAATGTAGCTTTTAAATTTTCAGGTAACTGCTTAACTAACTCAATAATGGTAGTGCCACCTCCAGTTAAAATAACCATTCCATCTTTAATTAAAGAAATGGTTTTTTTTGCAATATTAATTTTAGCATCTTTTGCATAAACCGTGCTATCATCAAAAGTAGAGTGATAAGACTTTGATAAGGCACCTCCATGTACTTTATACAATAAGTTTTCATCAGACATTTCTTGCAAATCACGCCTAATCGTGTCTTCAGAAACATTTAATAACTGAACCAAATCAGAGCTAAGCACTCTATTGTGTAAGTTAATTTGACGCATTATAAAATCATGTCTTTCTTTTTTTAACATCATTATTGCTTTTTATAAAAAAAAATAAAATTAAAAATAAGAATTTTAATGCGGATTTTTGCAGGTTATTGCAATATAAAAGTGATAATTTTCTTTTTATACTGAAAAACATTCGCCATATTTACTTTCGAATTGTTATTTTGCGTATTAATGCGTTTTTAAAAGCAATTGTATATAAATCACAAAACTTAAATTATTAACCAAACTGGCGTTTATGAAAAAAAAATTACTCATGCTGTTTTTGGGCACTTTTTTGTTAGCTATACAAGTTATGGCACAGCAAATAGCTGTTACTGGTAAAGTAACTTCAGCAGAAGATGGATTGCCCATCCCAGGTGCTACTGTCAAAATTAAAGGAACAACAACTGCTAATCAAGTTGACGGAAATGGTGCTTATACCATAAAAGGCAACAAAGGAGATGTGCTTCAATTCATGTTCTTAGGAATGACTACTGTAGAAAAAACTATTGGCAATAGCACAATAATCAATGTTATATTGCAGTCAGCCAATACTGGCTTAGATGAGGTTGTTGTTGTGGGCTATGGTACACAGAAGAAAGCAAACTTAACAGGTGCTGTAACTAGTATAAATGTTGATCAAACATTAGGGAGCAGACCAATAGCAGATGCAGGTAGAGCCTTGCAAGGTGCTGCTGCTGGCTTAAGTGTAGTGCTTCCAAGTGGAGAGGTTGGTTCAGATCCCATTATTAAGATTAGAGGTCAAATTGGATCTTTTCAAGGAGGATCTTCACCTTTGATATTGTTAGATAACGTGGAAATCCCAAGTATTCAATTGGTTAATCCAAGTGATATTGCAGAAATCACTTTATTAAAGGATGCAGCAGCTTCTTCCATTTATGGAGCAAAAGCAGCTTTTGGTGTAGTTTTAATTACAACAAAGAAAGGATCTGCAACAGACAAACCTCAAATTAATTACACTAACAATTTCTCTTATCAAAATCCATCAAAGGTGTATAAAATGGGAGATGTAAATGCACTAAAATATACTGTCGACGCAGCAGAGAGAGTTGGGGTTACTACGCCAACTGGTGCATTTTATCAAGTTGACCGTGCGAGTTATGAAAAGGCAGTTGAATGGAAAGCAAAATATGGCAATACAGTAGGTCCAAATGATGCTACAGTTTTCGGAAGAGATTGGTATGTTCAAGGTGCCAGTACTAAAATGGGTGTAAGAACATACGATCCATATCCAATCATGGTGGAAGAGTGGGCGCCAACGGCATTACAAAACCTTTCTATTGGTGGAACTTCTGGTAAAACATCTTATAACTTAGGTTTAGGCTTACTGGACCAAAGCGGCATGATGAAAACTGCAAAAGAGGATAATTTTAAACGTTATAATGCTTCATTAAGAGTTACTAGCGAAATTAATGATCATATTGCAATCCGCGGTGGAGCATTGTTTTCCCGTAGAAATAAAAGTTACGCCAATGCAACTTTCTCCACAACAGCAGATC
>JBBSRF010000029.1:0-14693 GCA_038243335.1 Sphingobacteriales bacterium | reverse complement strand
TGGGTGCTTTTTCTACAGGGTTTTTATTATTAGGGATCACTTTAATATATGGGGCAACTGGTTCATTTCAAATTAGTGTAATTCAAGAGTATTTGGTTAACAATGTCAAATCGGTATCGCCTCTGTTTTATCCAGGTGTGATATTAATGATGGTTGGCTTATCTTTTAAAGTTGGTGCGGCACCTTTTCATTTCTGGGTACCTGATGTATATGAAGGTTCTCCTTCACTAATTATGGCATTTATGTCCACGGTAGTTAAGACTGCTGGTTTTGCCGCATTTTTAAGATTATTTGCTGGAGCTTTTGAGCCTTTGCACGATTTCTGGATGCCTGCATTAATGGTTATCGTGATTATCACTTTGTGTATTGGTAATATCACCGCACTGTATCAAAAGAACTTTAAGAGACTGCTTGCCTATTCGAGTATTTCTCATGCAGGTTATATGTTATTCTCATTAATTGTACTTACTGCAAATTCTGCAAGTAATGTATTGGTTTATGCTGCAGCGTATACGTTTGCAAGTATCATTGCTTTTGCCGTTTTAATATTGGTTAAACAAAAAACTGGTGGCGATAGTATTGATAGCTTTAATGGTCTCGGCAAAAGAAATCCATTAGTCGCCATTGCTTTAACAATTGCAATGCTCTCCTTGGCCGGTATTCCGTTAACCGCAGGCTTTATCGGTAAATACGTTATGTTTTTAAATGTAATGGAGAATTACCAAGTTACATTGGTGGTTATTGCTATATTAAACGCACTAATTGGGTTTTACTATTACTTTAAAGTGGTAGTTGCAATGTGGTTTAAAGAAGGTGAGGACTTGGTTTTAGAGGCCCCATTCCAATATAAAGTAGTATTGGTATTATCACTAGTTGTAACCTTGTTATTAGGGGTTTATCCGTCTCTTATATTAAATTTGATATAGTCTATTGTTGTAAATAATTATTTGTATTTTTAAAAATAATTATATTATGCAAGAATTTTGGAATTCTCTAGAGCATCTAATAGACCCTGTAAAACTACTGAAAGAGGGTGGGTTTTATTTAGTTGTTTTTGTGATTTTTGCTGAAACTGGTTTATTCTTCGGTTTCTTTTTACCAGGTGATTATTTATTGTTTTTAGCAGGCATGTTTGTAGCGACAGGGGTGCTTGACGTAAACATTTATGTATTGGTTTTTACATTAATTATTGCTGCAGTATCTGGTAATTTTACTGGCTATTGGTTTGGCAAGAAAACCGGCCCAATGTTGTATAAACGGAGGGATACCTTCTTTTTCAAGAAAAAATTTTTAATATCTGCAGAAAAATATTACCGAAAGCAAGGTGCATTTGCATTAATTATGGGTAGATTTGTACCGATTGTACGAACTTTTGCGCCTATTATCGCTGGAATTGTTAAACTTGACATCAGAAAATTTGCACTTTATAATATTACAGGTGCCATTCTTTGGATAGGCTCGTTAACATTCCTAGGCTATTTTTTAGGGAAAAAATTTGAACATCAAATAGAAGAATATTTAATTTATATTATATTAGGTTTCATTTTAATTACCACCATTCCTTTGGTTGTTACATTCTTAAAAAAGAAGGTAAACAAAGATGGTGAGGAAGATGAAATGGAGATAGAAGAAAAAAATGAGTAAAGAAGATCATCATCCTTGGCATAGTGTTTCTCCAGGTTCAAACCTACCAGAAACGGTTAATGCAATTATAGAAATCCCTAAAGGATCTAAAGCTAAATACGAAATTGATAAGGAATCTAATTTGATTAAATTAGATAGAGTACTTTTTTCTTCTGTAATGTATCCTGCAAATTATGGCTTTATCCCACAAACTTATTGTGATGATAATGATCCACTTGATATTTTGGTTTTATGTTCTGTAGACGTTTACCCGATGACAATTATTGAAGCAAAAGTTATTGGTGTGATGCACATGGTAGATAATGGTGAGCAAGATGATAAAATAATTGCAGTTGCTAAAAACGATATGTCTGTTAATTATATCAATGATTTACACGAGTTACCACCGCATACCATGAAAGAGATTGTAAAGTTTTTTCAGGATTACAAAGCATTAGAAGAGAAAAAAGTTACGATAGAACATCTGCTTGGCGTACGCTATGCACACAAAGTGATACAAGAAAGTATAGAGCTTTACGATAAAAAATTCAGAGTTTAAAAATGATTTACGATTCCATTTGCTCGTTGGTAAATACATCCTTTACAGGATATTTACCAACATCAATCTTAACCGTATTAACTCCAGCAGATGCGAATCCTGGACCTATAGGTTGGAGATTGATATTTGCATTGTTTTTAGTTTTTTTAAATGGATTTTTTGTAGCAGCAGAATTTGCGATTGTCAAAGTTCGAGCATCACAAATAGAAATTAAAGCTAAAACCGGAAGTCGGGTTGGTCAAATGGCAAAGAATATACTTCAACATTTAGATGGATATTTAGCTGCTACACAGTTAGGAATAACACTGGCCTCGCTTGGTTTGGGAGTAGTTGGTGAGAAAGTAATGCATGAAATTATTCATGATTCATTACTTAATTTTGGAATAGGTGAAGCATTAATTACAACAATATCAACAGTGATTGCTTTCTCTGTAATTACGATTATGCACATCGTATTTGGTGAATTAGCTCCAAAATCTCTAGCTATTCAGCGACCAGTAGCCACTACTTTATTTATTTCTGTACCACTTCAACTTTTCTACATTATATTTAGACCATTTATTTGGATACTAAACGGTTTAGCTGCAGTAATTTTAAAACCTTTTGGTATTGATACAGCGGCTGGTCATGAGTCTTTACATAGTAATGAAGAGCTGCAATATTTATTAGATCAAGGTAAAGAAAGTGGTGCGTTAGAATACAATGAACACGAATTGATTAAAAATGTTTTCGATTTTAATGAGCGTGTCGTTAAAAATATTATGGTTCCTCGTACCAAAATATCTGGGATTGAATTAAATACGCCAAAAGAAGAAGTTGTAGATAAAATTATTGCTGAAGGTTACTCTCGATTACCTGTATATGATGATATTATTGATAAAATAATAGGGATTATTCATGCTAAAGATGTACTGCCCTTATTAGCGAAAAATAAAGATTGGGTTTTAAGTGATATTATTAGAAAGCCTTATTTTGTTCCAGAAACCAAGAAGATTAATGATTTATTAAGTGAATTGCAGCAGAAACGTATTCAGATTGCTATTGTAATTGATGAATTTGGAGGTACTGCTGGTATGGTTACTTTAGAGGATATTGTTGAGGAAATTGTAGGCGAAATTCAAGATGAATATGATGAGGAAAAACCAACGGTAGAAAAAATATCCGATACTGAATTTATTATCAATGCTTATGCTACTGTTTATGATGTAAATGAACATTTGCCACATGATTTACCAGAAGATGAAGATTTCGACACAATTGGAGGATTAGTCTCTCATTCATTTGGTAAAATTCCTGAAGTTGGTGATAGTGAAGAGTGTTACGGCTACTTATTTACGATTCTAAAGAAAACAGAACAAAACATAGAAACCATTAAACTAGAACTAGTTATTAGTGAAGGTGATATGGTAGATATGCATTAAAATTTAAGCTAATGCATGTTTTTTATACGCCAGATATAAACGCTAATACTTACACTTTAAACGAAGAGGAAAGTAGGCATTGTAGTAAAGTAATGCGTTTAGGAGTTGGAGATATTGTTCATCTTATTGACGGAAGAGGCGGTCTATATAAAGCCCAAATTAGTGAAGCAAATAAAAAGCATGTTCAATTATTCGTAATTGAACATGAACAAGAATATGGTAAACGCAACCATCATTTACACATTGCTATAGCACCCACAAAAAATATTGATAGATTGGAGTGGTTCTTAGAAAAAGCTACCGAAATAGGGATAGACGAAATTACGCCAATTATTTGTGATCGTTCTGAACGCAAAATAATTAAGGAAGAAAGATTAGACAAAGTAATTACTTCTGCTGTTAAACAATCAATAACTGCTTATCATCCAATATTGAATAAAGCTACCTCGTTTGTAGATTTTATTAAATTAAATAAAGAAACTGAAAAATTTATTGCGCATTGTATGGATGGCCAAAAGCCATTTATCAATGAATTGATTAATGCTCATCAATCTAATTTGATTTTAATAGGTCCAGAGGGAGATTTCACACCTGCAGAACTCAATATAGCTTTGCAGAATGGGTTTAAAGCTGTAACTTTAGGTAACACAAGGTTAAGAACAGAGACGGCAGCATTAGCCGCATGTTTTGAGGTGAATTATATTAATCGATAACATTGATTTGAAATTTAGGATTTACGATGTGAAGAAATTTAAGTCATTTTTAGCTTTAATCTTTAGTTTTTTAATTTTTAGCTTTCTTTCTAGCTTTACAACCCCAACTTATAAAATGGGTAAACTTAAATATAGCGGAGGTGGGGATTGGTATGGAAATAGAACCGCTCTGCCTAATTTAATTGATTTTTGTAATAAAAATATCGGAACGAATTTTACTGCCATTGAAAGTATCGTTGAGGTTGGAAGTGCTGAGCTTTATAATTATCCGTTTGTTTATATGACTGGACACGGAAATGTTATTTTTAATGATCAAGAGGCTGAAAACTTAAGAAAATATTTAATTGGTGGTGGATTTCTTCACATAGATGATAATTATGGATTGGATAAATTTATTCGTCCGCAAATGAAAAGGGTTTTTCCTGAATTGAATTTTGTTGAGTTACCTGCAGATCATAAATTATATAATCAGAAATTTAAATTTCCACAAGGTTTACCAAAAATACATGAGCATGATGGTAAAAAACCACAAGGTTTTGCATTGATTTGGCGAGGTAGAGTAGTCTGTTATTATACTTATGAATGTGATTTAGGTAACGGATGGGAAGATTTTGGCACCTATCCAACAGACACTCAAGAAATTAGAAGTAAGGCGCTTAAAATGGGTGCTAATTTAGTTCAATATGCTTTAACACAATAAATATGTTTCAAGTAAAAATAAATAATAAGCACAATTTTGTAATAAATACAGAAAATAAGCAACTAAGGGTTAATGATGAGGTTATTGAATTAGATCAAATTATTTTAAATAAAAATAGTTCTCATGTTTTATACCAAAATAAATCTTACTTAATTGAAATTGTTGAACTAATTAAAGAAGAGAAATCGGCAATTGTAAAAGTTAATGGTAATGTTTATACTTTAAGTGTAGAAGACCAATACGATCAATTGTTGAAGCAATTAGGTATGGATAGTTTAGCAGTAAGCAAAATTCTGCAAATTAAAGCGCCAATGCCAGGTTTGGTATTAAGTGTACTAGTAGCAGAAGGCGATGAGATAAAGAAAGGAGATAACCTGTTAGTATTAGAAGCCATGAAAATGGAAAACATGATTAAATCTCCAACAGAAGGAATAGTAAAAAAGATAGAGATTAAACAAGGTAATAAAGTAGAAAAGAACGAACTGTTAATCACTTTTACATAAATAAAATATTGCAAGACTAATTTCTTGCGATTTATACAAATGTTGTTATAAAAATTATTTTAGTTAAATTAAAAATTGTTATTTAAGTGTTTAAATTGAAGGCTTTTAAATTTAAAAGCAATTAATGTTTTTTACACAACAAAAGCTGAATAATCTTTTATACATTTATATATAAGTTAGCGTTATGTAATAATCTATTTAACATTTTAGAATAGAAAATTTATTTTTTTGAAATGAGTAATTTCAATATTAACTTGCATATTTGTTATATACCTATATCCAGCAAATGAATTCAAAGTACTTTAGTACAATCGCCATTGGTATGTTTTTTCTAGCTGTTTTTTGTAATAAACTACACGCTCAGGAAGTTAAAACAGGTACGCAAACTAATGGTAGTCAGGCTAATAACATCTCTACCGCAGTCCCTTTTTTATTAATTACTCCAGATGCTAGATCGGGTAGTATGGGGGATGCCGGTGTTGCTGTTCAGCCAGATGCAAACTCTATGAGTATAAATCCATCTAAATTGGCTTTTTTAGATAAACCTTATGGTTTTTCTGCTTCGTACAGTCCTTGGTTAAAAAGTTTAGTTCCAGATATTAATCTAGCTTACATTAGTGGCTTTTACAAATTAGACGAAAGAAGTGCATTTGGAGCTTCTTTACGTTATTTTTCTTTGGGTGAAATTCAGTTAACAGATGCAAGTCAGCAAGATTTAGGAATATATAGTCCTAACGAATTCTCGTTTGATGCTACTTATGCTAAAAGATTTGGAGAAGAATTCTCTTTAGGTACAACAGCAAGATTTATCTATTCTAATTTAACTTCTGGTCAGTTTTCTGCAGGACAGCAAACAAAACCTGGAAAAGCCTTTGCTGTAGATGTATCTGCATATTATAAAAAACCGACTATTTTGTTTGGTAAAGATGCAATTCTCTCTGCAGGATTAAATCTTTCTAATATTGGTCCAAAAATGGGATATGTTAGCGGAGGAAATGATTATTTTCTACCAACCAATTTAAAATTGGGAGGCGCATCTACAATTATCATTGATGATTATAATCAGTTTACTTTTGCTTTGGATTTCAATAAATTATTGGTTCCTACTGAACCAATAAGGGATAATTCTGGCAAAATTATTTCCGGTAAAGATACTGATAGGTCAGTTTTATCTAGTATGTTTGGGTCTTTTGCTGATGCGCCAGGTGGTTTTAATGAAGAATTAAAAGAAGTTAGTATTGGAGCGGGTGCAGAGTATTGGTATAACCAGCAATTTGCATTAAGAGCAGGGTACTTCTACGAAGCTCCAGAGAAGGGTGATAGAAGATATTTAACATTAGGAGCTGGCTTAAAATACAATGTATTTAATATAGATTTTGCATATTTAATTGCAAACCCACAAAAAAGCCCATTAGCAAATACATTAAGATTTAGCTTGCTATTTAATTTTGGAAATAATAAATAATGAAGATTAAAATAGGTTTTGGTTTCGATGTTCACCAATTAAAAGACAATCATCCATTTTTTGTAGGCGGAGTTAATCTGGAGCATCATAAAGGTGCTTTTGGTCATTCTGATGCAGACGTATTATTACATGCCATTTGCGATGCACTATTAGGAGCTGCAAACTTAAGAGATATAGGCTTTCATTTTAAAAATACAGACCCACAGTGGAAAGGGGTAAGTAGCGTTTTATTACTTCAAAAAACGGTTGAGTTGATTAAAGAAAAAGGATGGGAGATTGGAAATATTGATGCGATGCTTTGCTTGGAAGCACCTAAAATCAATCCATATATTCCTAAAATGCAAGAAATTATCGCTAATGCAATTGATATCTCTATTGAAGACATTTCTATAAAGGCAACAACAGGTGAACAAATGGGTTTTATAGGCAGAGAAGAAGGAGTAGTTGCTTATGCCGTTTGTTTAATTAATAAAAAATAGAAAAGCCGATAATTGCTTTTGCTTCTCAACGGTTTAAAAAAAGAAATTAATTAAAATTTATTCGTCTAAATAACCAAATTTACCATTGTTATAATCTGTAATAGCTTGTTCTATCTCCTCTTGTTTATTCATTAAAAACGGACCGTAAGCAGCAATTGGCTCATTAATTGGCTCGCCACTTAAAATTAGTAACACACTTTGTTCTAGGGCATCGATTTTAATTTCTTCACCTTCGTTTTTAAAATGTACAAATTGATTGGTATTCGCAATCTCGGATTCATTAATTTTCACCTTGCCTTCAATTACCATAATTCCGGTATTATAATGACTAGCAAAACTAATGTTAGCCTTACCGCCACTATTTAAGCGTGCATTGTACATTTCTATTGGACTAAATGTATTTGCGCTACCTTTTTTATCCTGATAATTGCCTGCAATTATTTCTATTACGCCAGAATTTTCAGGTAAAGTAAAATGCTTTATTTCACTTCGTTTAATACCTTGATACTTTGGCTTACTCATTTTATCCTTTGCGGGTAAGTTGACCCAAAGCTGTACCATTTGAAAAATACCACCTTCTTTGCTAAATTCTTCTTCGTGATATTCTTTATGCAAAATCCCACTAGCAGCAGTCATCCACTGAATATCTCCTGGATAAATAACCCCGCTATTCCCTGCGCTATCATGATGAGCAACTGCGCCTTGATAGGCAATCGTTATGGTTTCAAATCCACGGTGCGGATGCACACCAACACCTCTAGGTTCATTTCGGGCAGAAAATTCAATTTTTGCATTGTAATCCAGCATATAAAAAGGACTCATCTCTAATTTGTACCCACTTGGGAAAAAATTATGAACTCTAAAACCATCACCAACCATATGTGGTGCAGGTGGATTTAGTATTGCTGCTACCTCTTTTGTTTTCATTTTAACAAAAATAATATTGTTAGTTAAATTGGACATTGATGTAGGATAAGAAATATTTGTTTATAACTAATTACGTTGCTTAATTCTTTGTTGTTCAGTTGTAATTTCTTTTTCTTTTTTTGCTTTAATCTTACTATTGCCATAATTATAGCTTAGCGCTACATATAGCCTACTACTTTCCCATTTACGGATGCTATTTAAGTTTACATTCCCTAAAATCATGGTTTGTTCCCAACGTTGTGTATTTAAAACGTCTCTGTAAGCCAAAGTGGTTGTTAGTTTAGTTTCCAGAAATTGTTTTTTAATAGCAGCATCAATACTGTATATTGGCTTTGTAGCGTAAACGGATGATTTACTAGCGTAATTAAACCAAGAGTTTAAACTCCCTTTTAAGGTTTTACTAAGCGTAAAGTTATTGCTTAGGTAGGTGTTAAAGCCAAAACCTCCATTGTTAACTTTGCTTAGCCCACTGTACCTGCTTAAATCTGCCTTATAAAATTGATAATAAGGTTCTGCTGTATAATATATATTCCAATATTTGGTTATTTGAGCTGGTAAACTAATGTTGATATTCAGAAAACTTCTTTTCCCTGCATTAGTGGGTATTGTAAGAGTTTGGTCGCCTTGCTGGGTACTGATGACTTCTATTAGGTCTTTAGTTTGATTGAAGTTCAGTTTAATTTGATTTTGCCTGTTGAAGGTGTACCTCAATTCTAATGTTTGCGTAAAATGAGGCAGTAACAATGGGTTTCCTTGGTTTGAGTAATAAAAATCTGTTCTGTAATTGTATGGATTTTGATCTTGAAAAGATGGTCTATTGATGCGTTTGGTATAAGAAAAACCCAATGATTGCTTATCATTTAATTGATAAATCAAATTGGTACTAGGGAAGAGATTAAAATAATTAGTATCTGGTAAATTAGTTTGTTTTTTTAATTCATTGATTGATATTCCCTTCATTTTTGTGAACTCGGTTCTTAAACCTACTTGTAAACCCCACTTACCAATTGTTCTATTTAAGCTTGTATAGGCTGAATAATTACTTTCCTTATAATCGAAGTTGTTAAACTGTGAAATATTGGAATTATTAATAGTGTATTGATTGGCATTTAGTATGTTATTGGTTTCATTAGAAGAAAATTTTATACCAGTTTCCAAATCTGTTTTTCCTAAACTAGTAATCAAGTCTGCTTTAATAGCTGCAAGATTAATTTTAGTCTTAGTACTATTCGTAAAATCTGTTTTATTTGGGCTGTTTTTGAAAAAATTACTTACCTGATTAGTTAAGCTAGAACTATATGTCAATTGATCAGCATCAATTGTTAAAATTGTTTTATTTTTGCTTGTGTATTTATAATTGAGGTTATAAGCAAATCTATTTTCACTTAAATTGGCCAACGTATTAGTAGAGAGTAGGTCATTCCCTATTATATCAGTTATGATAGTAGTCGCGTTTGATGGATAATCATCCCATATTCTTTGATAGCTAAATAACGCACCTATTTTATGACTATCATTTAAATTATATTCTATTCCAGTTCTAATTTCTGGATTGCTATATCCCTGCTGCTCTATTCCAGATTGTGCCAATGACTTTGTGGGTAATAAACGTAAATTACTTACTTGAGTATTCTGCAAGCTATTGTCGAAGTTAGCGTTGCTAAAAAGACTAAATTTTGTTTGTTTTAAATTTAAATTAAATGCACTGTTTTGTCTATAGTTCTTCATCTGTTGATAACCAATAGTAAAACTTCCGCTCGTACCTAATTGATCAGATTTTTTAAATATGATATTTATTATTCCAGCATTACCAGCGGCATCATATTTAGCAGATGGGTTCGCAATAATTTCTATAGACTTGATATTAGCAGCATTTGTACCTTTTAGTAGAGAAATAACCTGCTGATTACTTAGTGTCTGCAATCTTCCATCTAGTAAGATCTGAATGCCATTTTTACCACTCATCTTTACATTATCTTGTCCGTCAACAGTTAAGCCTGGTGCTTGCCTAAGTAATTCTAAAGCATTTAATCCAGCGGCGTTAACCATTGCTTCTACATTTAGCAGAACCTTATCTGTTTTTATGATAATCGGAATGGAATTATTTATAACAACAACTTGGTTCAATAAAATATTTTTTATAGTGTCTTTGCTTAAGCTATCTATTACTTGTGTTTTTGCAGTAAATGAATAACTAAATACAAAAATTAATAGGAGGATCTTTTTCATGCTGTATGATTTTTATACGAAATAACGTCATTACACAACATGCGTCGCTTCAGATTATAATATGAAACCCAAAATGAAGCTCAAATTATAATATGAGGCTAATTTGAGTTAGATAGAAAATCTTTTGGATTTTTATCGGTGAACTTTTTGAAAGCTCGATTAAATGTGGCTTTTGAATTAAAGCCAGAATCAAAAGCAATAGCTAGTAAAGTTTGATTTTTAAATTGTGGGAGCGCCATGCGATTTATCACAGCATTTACTCGATATTGATTGATATAATCATTAAAGTTAAATCCAAATTGTTGATTTACAACTTTGCTTAATATCACAGAATTCGTATTCAATTTCTTTGCAACTTCATTTAAGTTAAGATCTGATCGTTCGAACAGTAGCTGTGTTTCCATTAATAAAATGAGCTCATTTTTAATAGCAACTTCTTTTTGATCTGGAGCTAATTTTTCTGTTTCTAACTCATTTTTATTTCCTATTTCTAGAGCTATTAAAAGCTCAGGTTCAAACTTAACTTTAGCTAATAAAAGATAAGCTAAATTGTAAGCGTTAATTGCAATATAATAGACTACAATTGCAAATGCTACATAATAATACCAAGGGCCAAAATATCTCAATTTCTCAAAAAATACAAAGTTTGAAAATATGATTTTGATGATTGGCATTACACTTAGCAAAGCAAAAGCATATAGAAAATTTTGAAGCCATTTTAGTTTAAATGCATCTGAATTTGAGGTGGTTATTTTTGTAAATCTTTTGTATTGACTATAATATCTAAAGGAAAGAAATAAATAAATGAGCACACTTAATATAGATAAATAAGTATACCAAGGGGCAAAATCTGGATCTTCGAATTCATTTGTAAGATGATAGCTCTCATAATAAAAAATATCCAACAGACTGAAAAGGATATTAATAAAGAGATATAAAATAGCAGGAATGAAATGAAGCCATAGTTTACCTTTAATTCTAAAATCTCTATTAAAAATAGCTTTAACATAATGAAAAAGCAGTGGGCCTATTGCTAGACTATTTATAAAAGGTGTAAAAAATAAGATATCCCGATAAGGTTGATTATCGTACCAACCCGCGAAACCAACCATAAAAGGGATGATAAACAATGCCGCAACTAAAAGAAAACAGCTCATTAATCGATCGGCGTAGTTATCTTGATTAACTCCCCTCATTAAAAAAAGTATGCTATAAACAATTATATGAAAAAAGAAAATAAGGGGTAAACAACTATATAAGCTGAATTCAAATAGCATTAACGAAATTAATAAATTTTATTAAAATTATTGCCTCAATTGTCTTACTTAAAATGTTTTTTTGCTAAATCTTTACGTACACGGCTTAAAGATTCTGGAGTAATGCCTAAATAAGAAGCAATCATCCACTGTGGTACGCGTAAAGTAAGATTGGGATATAGTTTGATGAAGTTTAAATATCTTTCTTCCGCGGTTGCGGATAATAGCATATTTACTCTTTTTTGCATAAAACGTATAGAATTATGCAACATTAATATATTTAATTCTAGTATTTCTGGAACAATATTTTTAATCTCAGAAAAAAAATCCTTTTTAATAATTACAACTTCAGAATCTTCTATTACATCAATATAAAATGAGGATTCTTCATTAAAAATAGTTGTATCTCTATCGGATAGCATCCAATCTTCTGGAGCAAATTGAATAATGTGCTCTTTTCCTTTTTCGTCTATAGAAAAATATCTTAATAAACCATTATTAACAAAATAAGCATCAGATTTAAAATCTCCAGCATTTAAAAGAATTTGACCTTTTTTAAATGTTTTAATTTTTAGGCAACTTACCGCTTCAGTAGCTTGAACTGCTGTTATATTTAACCTATTTTTGAGATAATTGGCAAATCGATCTAACATTTATATTTACTTTTTAGGTTCAGTAATGTTCTCGAAATTTGCCGGGCATTTACCGCAGCCAGATGCACAACCATCAACTTTGGCAGAAACGGAACGATATATTAATCGACCAATGTAAAACAATGCGCCAATAAATATGATAATCATTAAAATAAACTGAATATCCATAGTACAAAAATAAGAATTTCTAAAGTTTTAGACCTCAGATTACTGTCAAATTAATGAGCAGATTATTTCTTCTCCATCAATCCAATCGTACCCCCAACCCAATCAAAATCAGCATTGTAACGTACTCCTATCATTTTCCCACGGCTTAATCTGCTTAAATTAATACAAAGTTGAGGTTCACCACCTTCTGGCCATAAATACATCATTCTAATTTCTGCTTTTACGCCAGCATCTAAAGCCTGTATAATGGGTTCATAGGTGACTTTTCGTTGTAAAATCCAGTTTTCTGGATCTTTGATTGCTTTAATATCTGTTTCAGTAACATCTATAATTACGCCCATACCAGCAAAACTGAAAAGAGGTTTTAATACATAATTTTCTAAATCTGAAGGAATGGTTTCTATAGTATTTAAAAAGCGTGTTTCTGGTACAAACTTGCTTTTTAAAAATGGCATGGTAAACTTGCTAATTCGGTAAAACCAATTTGGATGGGTAATCCATTCGATGTCTAATTCTTCTCTTGGGTCGAAACTGGTTTCAAATACAGCTGTATTGTCTCCAATTTCATCAAATATCAATCTGTTATAAATTCGTTTCAATTGAATTTGATTTCCATTTTCTTTATAATATAATTTCTTACCGATTTGTTTTATATCTGATAGGGAAAGAATTTTAAGACCTATATTTTTTGCGGTAACTAAAAAATCTATTGCTGTTTTTTGATTTAGCGCATCAATATCCATTAAAGCTACTTCATGAGCTTGGTAATTACCAATAAGTACTTCTCTTAATAATTCAAAATACAAAGTTTCATTTAGGTCATTAAAAAATGGGCTTAAATTCCTGTCTAAATTAAAAGAGTTTTTAAATGTACTTGCCAAATGAGCTTGGAAACCGTAAAGCGATGGGAAGCCCTGCATCTCTATCAGCATAGGCGTTATTTCGCCATATTCGTCTTTACACAAACCATAATCGAAGGTTAAAAAATGTGGGTGAGCCGTTTCATTTGGTACATTCCATTGTGGGGGAATAGCATTTTGAGTAAGTGCTTTGAAATTATCTTGTTTGATTAATGCAATAATTTCTTCGCCTGCTGCAATTAATTTTTCTTTTAAAGCTTCAGGGATAAAAATAGGAGTTTCTGCTACTCTAAATGGAATTTGCAGATAATCTTCTTCTAGTTTATTTATAAAATTTTTATATTTTTCTTCGGTAAAATTGGCATTAAAAGAGTTGCGGTATTTTTTTATCATGACAATGAATTAAAAATAAAAACTAGAAAAATATCTATAACAAGGTTTAGGATTGTATTACTTTATATGCATTATCTATTCAAACATCTTTACCTGCTTTTTTATAATAAATTAATGTCTTTATACGGTTACTACGTACTAGAGTTTTGGCATTTATTTTTGCAAGGCCTTAATTGCTTCATTTAAAAAATTAGGTAAAATTATACTTTGCGTTAAAGTAATCCTTCTTGGATCTTCAAGACTATCCAACATATCTAAATATTTATCTTCTCCATGATTTTTTATAATCGCCGTCTTCTTCTCATCTAACATTAAATACATTTTCATACCTATGGGGTCTGCCTCTGGATGAAATTGTGTGCCAATAATTTGATCAGAAAAACGAATTGCCATAATGCAACGCTCTAAGTCTACATGAGGTCTTTCTTTTTCTATCGCTAAGACTTTTGCGCCTTTAATATTAAAGTCAACTTCTATTGGTTGCACCACTTGCCAATCTCTACTATCAACAGAATAAAAAGGATTTGGTAATCCTATAAAAAGAGATTCATTTTCGCCATCAGTAGTTAAGCTAATTGGAAAAATTCCAAAAGCATTAGACTTCCTTTCGGTAACTGTTCCTAAACCATATTTTCTACAAGCCAATTGAAACGAATGACAGATTAAAAAAGCATGTTTTTTTAGATCGTTTTCAGCATTAAAATTGTCTATCTTATCTAAAAGGGTAAAAAAATCATTTTCCCA
>JBBSRF010000028.1:0-15199 GCA_038243335.1 Sphingobacteriales bacterium | reverse complement strand
CCAGCGTTTTAGTTGATTTAGCAAAAATGTTCCCTCTGGTAATTTATTAAACCTGAAATTTTCTATTAAATAATCATACAAATTCCATTCGCTACTTGAAACATAAAAAAAAGGATTTGGCTGATCTATTGTTGTATGTGTATTTGCTAACAATTGATAATGTTTTTGAGCTGATGGAAAAGTTTTTCGTGTACGTGGATTTTTAATAAAAAGTTGTCGTAATCTTTTATAAACTTTAGCAGAATAAGAAATCATTACTGTATCATCAATATCAGATATAAAGGCAAATTGAGTTTTGTGTGGGACATAAATTTTCCCTTCTCCAACCACAATAACTTCATTTTCCTCTCCTAAAGCTTCTACTTTTACATCGTGCCATCCAGCAGCAATTTCTTTATTCGCTTTCCATTCAAACTTAAAAAAACCGTCATATTCAGTTTTATGCTCAATTAATTGACCATAAAAATTAAGTCGAACTTTAACAAATGGCGCCGGTTTAACCATAAAGAGTTTAAAGAGATACACCATGTTTACAAAAAAGTTTGTGCTAAAATTTTGTTCAGTTTGATTTTTAAAACTGAAAACATGTCCATAAACTACCAGATCATTAGTGTGACCATAACCATGATATACTTTTACACTTGTTGGGATACTCATTATATTTAAAACAGAGTTAAATCTAAGTTGTTTGTTAAATGACTACAAATAAATTACAAGTGAGAACAGAGAACCAAAGAATACTTTTTATCATTAATCCAAAATCAGGCAATAATGAGCTAAACTATGCACGTGAAATCAAAGCGTGTTTCAAAAAAGAAGAAGCTGATTTCGAGATTTATGAATTGACAAAAAGTTGTTCAGTTGCTAAAATTAAATCTGTTATTGATGAATATAAAGCAGATAGAGTAATTGCTGTAGGCGGAGACGGGACTTTGAAACTTGTTGCAGAATGTTTGCTAGAAACAAAAATTCCGATAGGGATTATCCCAGCTGGCTCTGCCAATGGAATGGCAAAAGAGTTAGGAATTCCTGAAGAATTAAATGAAGCTTTGAAACTGGCAATTAAAGGGAAAGCAAAAACAATACATGCTGTTTTAGTTAATAATGAATTATGCATTCATTTGGCAGATATCGGTTTTAACGCCTACATTATCAAAAAATTCGAAGAATTACCAACTCGAGGAATGTGGACTTATGCTAAAGCCGCTTGGCATGCTTTCTGGTACCATAGAAAAATGGATGTAGAAATTACTGTAGGCAACAAATTAGTTAAACAAAAAGCGGCTATGGTTGTCATTGCAAATGCTAAAAAATACGGTACTGGTTTTGAAATAAATCCAGATGGTAAATTAGATGATGATCTCTTTGAAGTTATTATAGTGAAAGATTACGCTGTAATGGAGATACTAAAAATATGGACAACCAAAATCCCTTGGAATCCCAAAAAAATAGAGCTCTTCCATACTAAACAGTTAAAAATCGCTACAAAGCATAAAGCCCATTTTCAAGTGGATGGAGAATATATGGGCAAAGTAAATGTTATAAATGCTAAAATTATACCCAAAGCTATTAATGTAATTGTTGGCGATTTAATTTAAGATGAACTTTAATAGTCAAATACAATCTAATAAATTCTGCTACAATACAAATTTTCAATATCAGGTTAAACCAATAATCTTCAAAACGGCCAAATGCTTCTGGTAATAATGCAATAAAACCTATGGTAAAAACCCATAAATATAATCTAAACGGAAACTGGATATAATACAGTATGAAACCAAATTTTTTAACAAACCATAAACCTATAGCGCCTATAATTAATAAAATAAACATCGGAAACATTAAAGCTGATGATAATTTTTCAGACTGTTTTTCTATCTCGTTAAAGTGATGTGCAATATTCCATAACTGCATCCCCAACAGAATTAAAGAGAGCAAATCTAATAAGACTAAAGAGCGTAAAAAAATGCGCATTTTTTATATGTTTAATCAATTTTTGGCATGGCCGTTAAAAAAGTATTTCCCAAAATTAAACTAGGATTTGGGCAATTTTCTAAGTAAATCTCTTTTTTTGAAAATTGGCAAACACCTGGGTAATCTCCATTTTTACCCTGCATATCAAACATCAGCTGAAAATGTAAATGTGGTGGCCAATGACCATTCTCAGCTTCTACGCCGAATGTTGCAAATTGTTTACCTGCAGAGATGAATTGTCCTTCAATCAAGCCAGTTAACGACGCTAAACTCAAATGTCCAAACAAAGCGTAAAGCGTTAAATTTTCCAATTGATATTGAAGAATTATTGTTGCACCGTAATCACCAAAGTTATCATTGAATTTAAAGCTATGTACTTTTGCATCGTAAAAATTATAAATTGGTGTTTCTGCGGCTCCCCAAATATCAATTCCTAAATGTAATCTTCTTGGCTCTTCATCGCTATCAAAGTGTGTGCTCCTACTATAAATAGTACGGTGCTCATTATAACCTCCAATTCCATATTTAGCATTATTTGTTGCTAACTTTTCATCTACCCAATTAGAAAAAGTAGTAGTATCTGCTAAAATCTCTGTCTTAAGTTCTGTGTTATTTGCTGTAAAATCGAATGGCAGTAAGTTGTCATTTTCAGCATTAAAATCAACTACATTATGTATTTTATTGATTGGATTAGCTAAGAATTCTTGTAGTTTTTGAAATGGTTTCATTTTGAAAAATTAATTTTTGTCATTCTGAGTGCAACGAAGAATCTAATTAAATTCCATCTCTGAGATTCCTCCAAAGTCGGAAGGACAATACTTTTAAGATACATTAAATACGTAAACATAATTATAAATAAAATGCGATAATGCACCAAGATTTACAAACACATGCCAAACTTCGTGACTATGAAAATGTTTGTGCATTTGCTTATCTTTTGCATAAAAGTAAGTCCCTCCTACATAAAAGACACCTCCTAAAATAAGCCATAAAATAGCTGCAAAAGGTAAAACTTGTAATATTTGTTGTAAAAATGGAATTACAATACATCCCATGGCTATGTATAAACCTGTGGAAAGATATTGATTTTTTAAGCGATTAAAAATTTTTAATAAACAACCTATAACAGCTATACCCCATATTAATCCATAAACTAACCAACGTAACCCGCCATCAAAAATGATTAAAACAGTCGGTGTAAAAGATCCAGCTATCATGATATAAATGCAGCAGTGATCTAATTTTTGCCAAATTCTCAAGCTATATTCTGTTCTGGGAATGCTGTGATAAAGCGCACTAACACTAAACAGCATAATTACGCCAACGCCATAAATACAAGCTGAGGCATAGTGAAATGCTGTAGTAGATTTTTGAAGTAATAAATATAAACCTCCGAAAGCTAAAATCGCAGGTATTAAGTGCGTAATAAAATTACCAGGTTCACGAATATATTTACTATTCATTATTTTCATCATCTTCAGTTGCCGGACGTTCTCTTGCAATTTTATCAAAAATTTTATCCATATGCTCTACATATTCATTGGTGTCATCTACAAAGAAAGTAAGCGTTGGAATAACCCTCGCTTGATGACGAATACGTGTGCCCAGTTTATACCTTATTTCACCCGCATGAGATGTTACCGTAGCCAAAGATAATTCAGTATTATTTGTATTTAAAAAACTCAAATATATTTTAGCAACTGCCAAATCTGGCGATACACGAACTTTTGTGATGGTAACCAATGTATTTGGCAAATAAGATGATCCTTCTCTTTGAAAAATAGCAGCAAGCTCTTCTTGTAATAATCCTGCAAACTTCTGTTGTCTTTTACTTTCCATATTGTTAATCTAAAATGATTTCACCGATTTAGGCGATTACATTGATATTTCTTTTAATCAATTTATTAATAAAGCAACTTATCGTACGGGAAACGTGAAACATGAATAGTCTTAACTTTCTCGTATAAAAGTTCTTTAAATTCTTCAACATTTTCCTTTTGAGTAGCTGAAATAAATATTGCAGGTGCATTATGATTAGCCATCCAACTTTTCTTAAAATCTGCTAACGTCAATGGAACAACCTCTTCTTCATCAACCAAATTAAACTCATCTCTTTCTGGCGTAACATAAGCATCAATTTTATTAAAAATCATGATGGTTTCCTTATCTCTCGCACCTAAATCGCTCAATGTTTCGTTTACTGTATGTATTTGGTCTTCAAAATTAGGATGTGAAACATCTACTACATGAACTAAGATATCAGCTTCCCTAACCTCATCTAAGGTAGATTTAAAGCACTCAATCAAATGGTGAGGCAGTTTTCTAATAAATCCAACTGTATCTGAAAGCAAGAAAGGTAAGTTTTCTATGACTACTTTTCTAACTGTAGTATCTAAAGTTGCAAACAATTTATTTTCTGCAAAAACATCAGATTTAGCTAACATATTTAAAATGGTAGATTTACCAACATTCGTATAACCTACTAAAGCCACTCGAATTAAAGCAGTTCTATTTTTACGTTGAGTTTCATTCTGACGGTCTATTAATTTTAAGCGTTCTTTTAGCAAAGCGATTTTTTCTAAAATCAAACGTCTATCTGTTTCAATTTGAGATTCACCCGGCCCACGCATACCAATACCACCTTTTTGACGCTCTAAGTGGGTCCATAGGCGAGTTAAACGAGGCAATAAATATTGTGATTGCGCCAATTCTACTTGTGTTCTAGCTTGTGCAGTTTGTGCTCTACCGGCAAAAATATCTAGAATTAAATTACTTCGATCTAGGATTTTTACTTGTAGCTCACGCTCTATATTACGCAGTTGTGATGGCGAAAGTTCGTCATCAAAAACAACCATATCAATTTCTTCAGCTTTAACGTAAGCCTGTATTTCTTCTAATTTTCCTGTACCTACAAATGTTCCACGATCAGGTTTTAACATTTTTTGAGTGAAGTTCTTTTCAACTACACCACCTGCAGTATCAACTAAAAAAGCCAATTCATCTAAATATTCTTTGGTTTGCTCAGGCTTTTCACCTGGTCTAATTACCCCAACAAGTACAGCACGTTCTTGTTTTATGGCAGTATCATAAGTTTTTTGTTTTCCCATGTATTTCTTATACAAATATACGAAGTTTTAAGTTGACGGTTTATAATCTGATTCTAACATAAGTTAAGCGCATTCTGTTTTTTAATTTGTTCAATTATAAGCCGGTGTAGCGTTTCATTAATCATAAACGTTTTAAGTATATCTAACCAAGCTTTCTATGAAAATACTATTTACAGTATTATTTCCATCTTTTTCTATTTTTACAAACGCTCAAAAAGGATCAACAACTTTTTTAATTAGCCATGGCGAAGGTAATGGTCAAAGAAAACCAATTGCGGCAAAAGCAGAGTTGAACGGTTATTCATCGGAAGGATCAATAAAAACATTTGATGTAGGTGTGTCACACATGTTAGGAAAACATGCGGCTTTAGAAACCGGAGTTACCATACTTAATCATCACTACCAATATACTTTATTCGCTATGCCAAGCCAAGTACTGGTTGATAAGTCTGCGAATACAATCATTATACCCATTAAGCTGAAGGTAGATATTTTAAAATATTTTTTTGTTAGTGGTGGGTTTCTATTAAATCGCGGAATAGGTACAAACGATAGCAACGGGCTCGATGTTGGTTTTGGAATTGGCGCAGGTATACAGTATTATCACAAAAATAAATATGGTGTTTTTATTTACCCACAAGCTAACCTACACACTTTGACTATTGGTTTATCAGAGCGACATATTGCATACGGATTAGCGTATCGAATACAAAAAAAGTCTAATTAAATCTATAAGTGTTTAACAAAATCTCTTATTGCCAAACCAGGATTATCAGTTTTCATAAAGTTCTCTCCAATTAAAAAACCATTGTAACCCACTGCTTTCAATTCTTTAATTACTTGCGGATTATCAATTGCACTTTCAGAAATTTTTAAAAACTCATTTGGTATCTTATTTACTAAATCAAATGAAGTTTGAATATCTACTGTAAAATCTCCTAAATTTCTATTGTTTACCCCGATAGCATTTAAATTAGGACAAATACTTTTTTCTAGCTCCGCTAAATTGTGTACTTCTAGCAATACATTTAACCCTAAGCTTTGAGCCAATTTACCGAAATCTATAATTTGTTGTCGCGTTAAAATAGATGCAATCAATAAGATAATATCTGCTCCCCAAGCTTTGGCTTCTAAAATTTGGTATTCATCAATCATAAAATCCTTACGTAAAATTGGAATCTGATTAATTGCTCTTGCTTGTAATAAGTCTTCTGTTTTTCCACCAAAGAAATCTGTATCAGTTAATACCGACAAAGCAGATGCGCCAGCTAAATTATAGGCTTGCGTTACTTCAGCAACATCGGCTGTGCCATTAATCACGCCTTTACTAGGCGAACGGCGTTTAAATTCCGCAATAATTCCAGTACGGCTTTCATCTAATAAAAAATCTTTAAAAACTAAAGGTTTTCTATCAAAATTAGGGTTTGCTTCTAATTCTGCAACAGAAATTTTTTGTTTAGCTAAAGCAACTTCTTCTTTTTTACGTAATACGATTTTATCTAAAATATTCATTTTTCTATTTTTCCGTCTTTGCGAGGAGCATAGCGACAAAGCAATCTCTACTAGAATTATAGCTCTTTAAGATTGCTTCGTAACTCGCAATGACGAGTTTTTTAATTATCCAACCAATTCTTCATCATTTGTTTGCCGCTTGGCGTTAGTACACTTTCTGGGTGAAACTGCACACCACAAACATCTAAAGTTTGATGACGCAACGACATTATTTGTCCGTCTTTATCTGTTGAGGTAACAATTAAACATTCAGGTAAATCTGCTGTATTTACCACCCAACTGTGGTAACGCCCAACTTCAATTACTTCCGGGCAATCTTTAAAAGTCAATTCCTCTTTGTCTAAAACAGTAATTGGCGTAGCAATACCATGCATAGGTCTTCCAAGATTTAACAAACTTCCGCCAAAAGCTTCTGCTATTGCTTGCTGACCTAAACAAATACCTAAAATACTTTTTGTTGGTGCATAAGTTTTGATTACTTCTAAAAGTAAACCTGCCTCTTCTGGTATTCCTGGCCCTGGAGAGAGTAATATTTTATCGTATTTATTTAAATCAGCTATATCGAATTTATCATTCCTCCAAACCTCAGCTTCATAACCTAATTCGTTAATTAAATGCACTAAATTATAGGTAAAACTATCGTAGTTATCGATTACTAAAACAGTGTGTTTATTATCTTTATTCATTTCTATTTATTTTACTACCAAGACACTAAGATCACCAAGTATTCTTTGGGTACTTTGTGCTTTTGTGGTTTGTTCTTCTAAATTTTTTCTGCCATTTCAATTGCTTTACGCAATGCGGCAATCTTATTATTTACTTCATTTAACTCACTTTCTGCAATCGAATCAGCAACAATTCCAGCACCTGCTCTGTAGTGTAATTTGTTATTTTTACTCATAAAAGTTCTAATCATTATCGCATGATTAAAATCATCGTTAAAATCCATATAGCCAATTGCACCTGCATAAAAATTTCTACCTAATTTTTCATATTTGTCAATTAATTGCATGGCTTTATATTTTGGTGCTCCACTTAAGGTTCCTGCCGGGTAGGTGTCTGCAACAACCTTAAATGCACTAACTCCATCTTGCAAATTGCCACTAACTTTAGAGACCAAGTGTATTAAATGCGAATAATATTGCACCTCTTTAAATGATTTTACTTCAACTTTATTGCAATGTCTGCTTAAATCATTTCTAGCTAAATCCACTAACATGACATGTTCTGCACTTTCTTTCGGGTCTTCTTCCAATTTTTTAGCTAGCAAGACATCTTCTTCATCATTACCAGTACGTTTAAAAGTTCCGGCAATCGGAAATATATTAGCTACATTATTGCCTACTGTAATTTGTGCTTCGGGCGATGAACCAAACAACTTGAAACTTCCATAATCAAAATAAAACAAATATGGCGATGGATTTATAGAACGTAAACAACGGTATACATTAAATTCATCTCCCAAAAAAGCTTGGCTAAAAGATCTTGATGGTACAATTTGGAAAACATCACCACGAAAGATATGCTTTTTCATTTGCTCAACAATGTCCATAAAACCCTCATCTGTCAAATTAGATTCTTCCTCACCATTGGTTTTAAAACTATATTCTGGAAAATTTTTATTTTGAATAATATATTCAAGCTTACTTAAATCTTCGTTTTCATTATCATTAAAAATATTTTTAACTAAGGTGATTTCATTTTTAAAGTGATCTATCGCTATAATATAACGATAAACGTGATATTGCATTTCTGGAATTTTATCTTCTTCAGGGGTAACCGAACTAAATTTGATATCTTCAAATTGCTGAACCGTATTCCATGTAAAATAACCAAACAAACCAGTAGAAATATACTTGTCTTTTGTTTGATGAACTGGATTAAACAAAGCTTTAAAAGCGGCTATTTCTTCTGTTAATACAAAATCCGTCTTTTTTGCTTTTGTTCCATCTGGAAAATAAGTATTCAGTATTCCATCTTTTAAAATTATACCCGCAACTGGTTCGGCGCAAACATAACTGGTTGCATTTTCCCGACTGTGGTAATCAGAACTTTCTAGTAAAATGGTATTTGGGAAAACATCTCTTAATCGCAGGTAAATACTTACAGGAGTAGTCGTATCTGCTAAACGCTTTTTGGTATGTAATTGTATGTTGTATTTATTCATTTTCTTAATTATTTCCCTTATTACTCATTAGATTGCTTGGCTTCGTTCGCAATGACAAATTTTATTTTAAACAAAAAACCCGACGTATGTTTACGTCGGGTTTTTAATGTGGTTTTTTTGGTTTAGGTTGATAAACTATATTTTGCACAAAGCTACGACGAAACTCTTTTCAGAATTACCATGCCATTGCCATGTATTTAAATTGTTAATCATTGAACAGCAAAAATATACAAAAAGTTAAGAAATCAAAATATTTTAACCTTTTTATTGAATTTTTTGAAAATTATATTTAATTATTGCTATTGCGCATTTGCGTAAATTAAAAAATAATCACCGCTGGTATTGGAATAAAAAATGCTAATGTCATCCAAACAGTTTAATCTTTTTTTTGATGTTTTTTAGTTTGGCAGTTCCCCGAAATTATGCAAAAAAAGTAGAGTTAAAATTATAGTTTTCACAGTTCTATTCATAATAATGCTAAAAAAACAACAAATTAAGAAACTCCAAAAAATGTTTTTGCTGGGCCAACTTTTGTCATCATAACTATTGCAACGACAACTAACAGTAAGGCAATGCCAAAAAAGATGGCAATGGTTTTATGTTTAGCAACGTCAGTTAATTTCTTTTTAGATTTTGCATTGCCAATCGTAATCAGCACTACTGCAACAAGCATCATGCTAATGTGCTCTACTTTCCAATAACGGTAAAGGGCATCTCCCATTGGCCCTTTAGTAAGTGGACTTAAGAAATACAATGCTAAACCAAATAAAACTTGAATGTGTGTTGCAATTAAAGTAAAAACATTTAATCTTTTACTTCCTTCGGAATAAGATTTATTGCCTAACCAGCCCATTAATGCTTGCAAAACTGCAACTACTAGTAAGATGAGCACAATGTGTCTCCAACCAGAGTGTGCGCTTTTTAAAATTTCGTACATAATAAATTGATTTTTTTATTACAAAAATAATAAATAATTAGACTGATTTGGTAAAAGTTGTATTAATTATGATTTTTTGAAATTTTTACTTGGTAAAAAATAAGATAGGTTTAGTTTAAATCTTATTTTATCAATAGATTTAAGCAATATTTAAACTAACAATTATGAAGAAAATCTTACTTACGCTCGCGTTTGTGTTTTCTACTGCATTTTTGTTTGCCCAGCAAACCTATCCTGTAAATGGCTCTTATGACATTAGATCAGGATCATATGCTTTTACCAACGCAAACATTGTGGTTAACGCTAACCAAATCATTAGCAATGGCGTATTGCTAATCAAAGACAAAACCATCCAATCGGTTGGTACTGGAACTACAATACCTAAAGGATATGTGGTGATAGATTTAAAAGGAAAATACATTTATCCTTCATTAATTGATGCATTTACATCTTATGGAACTCCTGAAGTGCAACGTGGTGCTGGTGGAGGTTTTGGTGGTGGTCGTCAATCTATTTTCACCTCTACTAAAAAAGGTGCTTATAATTGGAATGAGGCTATCAGACCAGAAACTGAAGTTAGATCTATTTTTGCAATGGATGCTAAAAAAGCAGACGATTTACGTAAAGCTGGTTTTGGGAGTGTTAACGTAGTTAATCGTGATGGTATTGCTCGTGGTACATCTGCAGCAGTAAGCTTAAGCGATGCGGGTGAAAACTTGGTTATCCTTAAGGATCAAACCGCAGCCAATTACTCTTTTAGTAAAGGCACGTCTTCAAATGATTATCCTACTTCGTTAATGGGTTCTATCGCATTGTTGCGTCAAACTTATTTAGATGCAAGTTGGTACAAAAATCAAAAAGAAGAATACAATATCTCTTTACAAGAATTTAACAAACAACAAGCTCTGCCACAACTTTTTGAAGCAGATGGTTGGGCTAATATTTTACGTGCTGTAAAAATTGGAAAAGAATTTGGCAAAGAATACATTGTTAAATCAAATGGCGATGAATACCAACGTATAGATGCTGTAAAAGCAACTGGCGCTAGTTTAATTATTCCAATTAACTTTGCAAAAGCATTTGACGTTGAAGATCCAGCAGAAGCTAGAAAAGTAAGTTTAGGTCAAATGAAAGCTTGGGAATTAGCTCCAACAAATCCATCTGTGCTTGAAAAAGCAGGTGTAAATTTTGCTTTAACTACATTTAGTTTAGATAATCCAAGAGATTTTTGGGCAAATATTCGTACAGCGATTGAAAACGGTTTAACTGAAAAACAAGCATTGCTTTCTGTTACTGATATTCCTGCAAAGATGCTAGGCATTAGTGATAAAGTTGGTTCTATTGAAAAAGGAAAACTAGCCAACTTCTTAATTACATCAGACAATATTTTTAAAACTAGTAATATCATTTATGAAAACTGGGTACAAGGCAAGCGCTTTATAGTTAGCAAAATGGATGTGAGTGATTTACGTGGCGTTTATAATTTAAATGCCGATGGAATCGGTGCATTAACTTTAAAAATAACTGGAACAGGTGGCGGATCTACTGCAACCGTAGAAAGAGCTGGCGTAGACAGTGTTAAAACTACTGCGACTTTTGTACGTAATGGCGATTGGGTTAGTATTAATTTTAATTTAAAGAAAAATCCTAAGGGAGATGTTCGTTTAAGCGGTTATCTAACATCAATAAGTCCAATTGCTTTTAAAGGTGAATTTGCACTTTCTGAAGGAACAACAGGTAATTGGACAGCTACGTTTAAAGAAGCAAGCAAAGAAATGCCAAAACGCGAAGAGCCTAAAATTTCTTTAGCAGCAAATGGCCCTTTAATCTATCCAATGATAGCATTTGGTAATTCAGTATTACCTACTGCAGAAACTGTATTATTAAAAAATGCTACAGTTTGGACAAATGAAAAAGAAGGTATACTAAAAAATGCTGATGTACTTTTAGAGGGTGGCAAAATTAAAGCAGTTGGTAAAAATATTGCTGCTGGTAATGCAAAAGTTATCGATGCGACAGGTAAACATATCACTGCTGGTTTAATTGATGAGCATTCACATATTGCTGGTAGCGGTGGTATTAACGAAGGTGCGCAATCTGTATCATCAGAAGTACGTATTGCAGATATTATCGACTCTGAAGATATTAATATTTATCGTCAATTGGCTGGTGGTGTAACTACTTCTCAAATTTTACACGGTTCAGCAAATCCAATCGGTGGCCAAGCTCAATTGATTAAATTACGTTGGGGTAAATTACCAGAAGAATTAAAATTTGCAGGATCAGATGGCTTTATCAAGTTTGCATTAGGTGAAAACGTAAAGCAAAGTAATTTTGGGGGTGGCGCTCGCTTCCCGGTAACTCGTATGGGTGTAGAGCAAACATTTGTTGATGCATTTACCCGCGCAAAAGAATACGAAAAAGCACTAGCTGTTAAAGGAAATAATGTACGTAGAGATTTAGAATTAGATGCTTTAGTTGAGATTTTAAATAACAAACGTTTCATTACTTGTCACTCTTATGTACAATCTGAGATAAACATGTTGATTCATGTTGCTGATAGTTTAGGTTTTAAAATTAATACTTTTACACACATTTTAGAAGGTTATAAAGTAGCTGATAAAATGAAAGCACATGGTATCGCTGCCTCTACATTTTCAGATTGGTGGGCTTACAAAATGGAAGTTCAAGAAGCAATCCCTTACAACGGAAAAATTATGCATAATGTTGGCATAACAACAGCTTTCAACTCTGATGATGCTGAAATGGCTCGTCATTTAAATCAAGAAGCTGGAAAGTCAGTTTTGTATGGTGGCGTACCTGAAGAAGATGCTTTGAAATTTGTAACACTTAATCCTGCTAAAATGCTTCATATCGATAATAAAGTGGGCAGTTTAAAAGCTGGTAAAGATGCAGACGTTGTTATATGGTCTGATCATCCTTTATCTATTTACGCTAAAGCAGAAACTACTTTTGTTGATGGTATTGCATATTGGGATATATTGAAAGATGCTCAACTTCAAAAATCGCAGCAAACAGAGCGTGCTAGATTAGTACAAAAAATGATGGATAGTAAAAATAAAGGCGGAAGAACTCAACGTGCGATTGGTATTCCACAAACCTTATACAATTGCGAAACTTTAGGCGATTATGCTGGAAATTTAAACGATGCAATGGAAGGAGCAAATTCTCATGAATAAATATATTTTAACACTGTTTTTTGCATTTGCAACTACAGTATCGGGCTTTGCTCAGGCAAATATTTCTCCCGCAAAACCGCAAACAAAAAAGATTGTAATTTTTGGGGCAACTGTTCATGTGGGTAATGGTCAAGTTATAGATAATGGTTATATCATTTTAGAAAAAGGTAAAATTACTGGCGTTGGTGATGCTACAGTTGTAAAAATGAATTTTACAGATGCTGAAGTAATTACAGCAAATGGTAAACATGTTTATCCTGGTTTAATTGCGCCTATTACAAATTTAGGTTTAACTGAAATCGAATCTGTAAAAGCTACTTTAGATTTTCAGGAGATTGGTAACATGAACCCTCATATTAGATCTATTGTTGCTTATAATACTGATTCAAAAGTACCTGCTACACTTCGTAGTAATGGGGTTCTAATGGCTCAAATTACACCAGAGGGAGGAACAATTTCTGGAAGTTCTTCAGTAGTTCAATTAGATGCTTGGAATTGGGAAGATGCAGCAATTAGAATAGATGATGCACAGCACATGAGTTGGCCAACAACACCTAACTTAAGCCGTTTTGGTGGTAGACCAGGTTTCTCAGCTGCAACATTTACTGAAAGAACTCAAAAAGCCATCGCTGATGTTGAAGAAATATTTGCTCAGGCTAAAGCTTACGTAGAAGGAGTAAAACCAGCAACAAGTAACGCACGTTTAGCTGCTATGGAAAATTTGTTTAATGGTAAAGAAAAATTATTTATTACAGCTAATTCTCAAAAAGATATTGTAGCTGCTGTAAATTTTGCAAAAGGTTACGGTATTACTCCAGTTATAGTTGGTGGTGATGAAGCATACTTAATCACGGATTTCTTAAAAACAAACAATATCGCTGTTGTAGTTAAACAGCCTCATGCTTTACCAAACAATGTCGATGATGATGTGAACATGCCTTATAAAAATGCTGGTATTTTATCAAACGCAGGTGTTACCGTTGTTTTGAGTATTGATGGCTATTGGCAACAAAGAAATTTACCATTTATGGCTGGGACAGCTGCAACATGGGGAATGGGTAAAGAAAAAGCATTACAGGCGATTACCTTAAATACTGCTAAAGTATTAGGAATTGATAAAACAGCAGGGAGTATTGAAACTGGCAAAGATGCTACATTATTTATCTCAGCTGGTGATGCCTTAGATATGAAAACTAATAAGGTTGAGCAAGCTTTTATTCAAGGAAGAAATATTAATCTTGATAATTTACATAAACAGTTGGACAAAAAATTCAGTGATAAATACGGAATAAAATAATTTCAATTTGCTGAGGAGTTAAAGGGTAGTTTGCAAATTAGCAAACTGCCCTTTTTTATAAATAAATAAATTATAAAAAAAGAGTAACCTCATCCAAGGTTACTCTCTAAATTAACTTATTATATTATTTAAAAATTGGCTGTTGGGGAAGGAGTCGAACCTTCAAGGGGTAGTTAGCTGCAATTCAAAATTAATTTGTGGTCAACCCATAAATTGCGTTTATCCAGTAATCCCCACCACCGAGACAAGGAGGTGTGTCTGCCAATTTCACCACCCAACATTGTTTAATTATCAGTTGGCAATTTTCTGTTTTCAGTTGGAAACTGCTAACTTAAAACTGTTAACTGCAAATTGCTGTAGGGGAAGGAGTCGAACCTTCATAGAGTGGTTGTACCGTTACCGGATTTCCCATTTCCTCTACCACCGAGACAAGGAGGTGTGTCTGCCAATTTCACCACCCTACAGAGTATAAGTTATCAGTTTGCGATTTTCAATTTTCAGTTTGGTAACTGTTAACTGGCAACCGCTAACCGAATTGCTTGATACAAACATACAACAAACATTAAATACATTGCAAATATTTTAATCCTTTTATTAAATTTTTAGCATATTTGCAATATAGTTATATTTAAATTATTAATTTAGTAAATTATGCTTAAAAAAGAAACCCAAAATTTAGAAATTGATAACCTAGATATCCAGATATTATCGCAATTGATGCACGATGCCACTAAACCTTACACAGAAATTGCCAAAGAATTAATTATTTCTGGTGGAACTGTTCATGTAAGGATGAAAAAATTAGAAGATATGGGTATTATTAAAGGGTCACATTTAATTATCGACCCTAAAAAAGCAGGTTTTGACATTACCGCTTTTTTAGGAATTTATTTAGAAAAAGGATCTTTATATAAAGATGCGGTTGAACAATTAAGTAATATTAAAGAAGTAGTAGAATTACATTATACTACCGGTTCATATAGTATGTTTGCAAAGATTACTTGT